>JAYVCN010000331.1:0-3075 GCA_043749875.1 Candidatus Eiseniibacteriota bacterium
CACTGCCTGCGGCAGTGTGTCAACGTAGGTCGATTTGAGTTTGGTCAGTACGCGCCACTCGAGCAGCACGCGCGGGAACTCGTGCAGCGCGGCGAGCCCCTCCAGCACCTCGGAGTCCGTGGAGAAACCGGTTTTCGTCCTGCGGCCGGCGGGCAGTCGCAGTTTGTCGAACAACACTCGGGCGAGTTGCGCCCCGCTCGCCAGGTTGAACGTCTCGCCCGCGAGCGCGTAGAGCTGCTGCTCCAGCACGGCGATGTCGCGGGTCATGTCGGCCGACATGGCGGTCAACACCGGCACATCGAGCGCCACGCCGGCGCGCTCCATCGCGCCCAGCACCGCGATGAGCGGGTGCTCGAGCTGCGTGTAGAGCTTCCACTGCTCGCGGGCCTCGAGCTGCGCGCGCAGTGCCTCGGCGAGCGGCAACAGGGCCGCGGCCTGGCGCCCGGCGCGCGCCGCCACCACGCCGACCGGGAGCGCGCCGGGACCCGTCCGCGCGCGGCCGCGCACCGCGGCGGGCTCGACCGGGTCGAGTCCCACGCCCAGCACGTCGCCCGCCAGCGCCGCGAGCGAGTGGTCGCGCTGCGGGTCGCACAGGAACGAGCCCAGCCGGACGTCGAACGAGGGCGCCGCCACGCCGACGTGTGCCCGGGCCAGTTCGTGCAGCACGCGCTTCCAGTCGTGCGCCACCTTCTCGACCGTCGCATCGGCGAGGATGGCACCGAACCACGCCCGCAACTGCTCGGCGCTGACGTTGCCCCCGGACTCGTGCGCGAGCGGCACATAGCAGTGCTCCCCGTTGCGCGCGGCGAACGCGAGCCCGACGAGCGTGGCGTGGCGCGGTGCCCCGCCGGCGGTGACGGGATACACGGCGAGACCGTGCAGCGCGCGTGCGCGCACGGCGTGCACGCGCGCGGCGATGTCCTCCAGGCTCCCGCCGGACTCGCTGCCGGCCTCGACGCTCGCGGCCGCGAACAGGTCGCCCTGCGCCGCCGGAGCCAGCGAGGCGGGCAGTGGGGACGCGGGCGGCGCGATGGTCCCGACCCCGAATAGCGAAGTCTGTGCCCCCGCTCCGGCGCGCTCGTCGTCCGCCACGCTTGGCGCCGGTGCGCGTACCGGCGCTCCGGCGTCCTCGCGTCGCGACTCTGCCACATCCTCGCGTTGCGACTCTCGCACGTCCTCGCGTTGCGACTCTGCCACATCCTCGCGTTGCTCGGCTGCGGTGCCGCGGCGATCCGCCGGGCGCTGCGGCGCTGGCGCACCGGCCTCGCCGTCGGACACGCCCAGCTCGGCAGCCACCTGCTCCAGCCGGCGCACCTCCCAGTGGCGCGCGAACGCCAGCAGTTCGTCGCGGCGCACGGGCGCCACCGCGAGTTCGTCGAGCGACACGCCGAGGTCGAGGTCGCGCCGCAGCGTGGCCAACTCGCGCGACAGGTAGGCGAGCGCCCTGTTCTCGGTCAGCTTCTTCAGCAGCGCGGGTTTCTTCACCTCCGCGAGCCGGTCGTAGAGCGCGTCGAGCGAACCGAACGTGGACAGCAGTTCGACCGCGGTCTTCTCGCCGATGCCCTTCACGCCGGGATAGCCGTCGGACGCATCGCCCATCAGCGCCAGGACGTCCCGGATGTGCTCGGGTCCCACGCCCCATTGCTTGCGCACGCCGTCCGCATCCAGTTTCTCGAACTCGTCGCCCTTGCCCTGCGGCACGACGACGAACACCTGGCCGCCGATGAGTTGCAGCATGTCCTTGTCGCCGGTGACGAGCAGCACCTCGTAGCCGGCCTCCGCACCGAGGCGCGACAACGTCGCCATGACATCGTCGGCTTCCATGCCCGGTTTCTCGAGCACGGGCAGACCGAGGCAGCGCGCCAGATCCTCGATCGGCGACAGCTGCGCGCGCAGGTCGTCCGGCATGCGCGGACGGTGCGCCTTGTATTCTGAATAGAGCTCGTGGCGAAACGTGGGCCCGGGGCCGTCCCACGCGAGCGCCCAGCGATCGGGCTGGAGCTCGCGCCGGTAGCGCACCAGCGTGTTGGCCATCCCGAGAATGGCGTTGGTGGGTTCCTTGCGGGAGTTCGTCAGCGCGGAGAACGCCGTCTTCAGCCCGTCCTTGTCAGTCCCCCACCGCGCCAGCGCGTAGTACGCGCGGTACGCGAGGCCGAGGGCATCGAACACGACGAGACGCGGCACGCCGGACCTCAGGCGCCCCGGCGACACACGAGCAGCTTGTTCGAGCCTGCGTCGTGGCCGAGGCCTAGCGACAGCAGCATCCGATCCGCCGTCAGCAGCAGTCCGGGCCAACGGTTCAGGAACCGCCACGGCCCAAGGTGCCGGTTGAGCAGCACGTGCGTCGGCCGCAACTGCTCGCGCGTGAGCCCGGCCGCGGCGAGCACGTCGAGGTAACGCGTCAGTGGTCGCATGACGTTGTGCTCCGCGATCGCGCCGAAATCGGAAAACGCGTCGGTCACGAGCAATCGCCCGCCCGGGCGGACGGCCGCTGCGAGGTGGCGCAGTGCCGCCTCCCAGCGCGCGTCATCGGTCACGTGGTAGAGCACGTCGAAGACGTTGACCAGATCATAGGAGCCTTCGCCCGGCACGCCCTCGGTGACGTCCGCGCGCGAGAACGTCTGGCCCGGGTAGCGTGCGGCCAGGCGGTCCACGCTCACCTGGGCGATGTCGAGCCCGGTGTAGTCGGCGCCGCGCGACACGTAGTACTCCGTCCAGAAGCCGGTGCCGCAACCCACGTCGAGCACGCGGCGTCCGCGCGGCGAGACCCCGGCGCGCTGGAGCGCCGCCGTGAGCACGTCCGCGCGCAGCGCGTAGCACGCCCGGTTGTAAGCGAGCGTCAGCCCGGTCTCGCCGGTGCCGCGCAGGTCGAACTGCTCCGACAGGCGTTGCTCCCAGAACTCCTGCGGCCGGTAAGTCATGGCCTGGCCCGCCGCGCGCGGCGTGAGCCGGACCCGTACAGCGCGTGCCGTGTGACGTAACGCGCCACGCTGTCGGGCACGAGGTAGCGCAGCCCCATGCCGGCTGCAGCACGCGCGCGCAGAGCGCTCGAGGACACCTCGAGCCCCGGGTTCG
>JAYVCN010000332.1:0-4833 GCA_043749875.1 Candidatus Eiseniibacteriota bacterium
CGACGTTCGTCTCCGGATGGTCGGTCCTCGTCGGCCTGCTGGTGTCGACGCTGATCGGCGTGTTCTTCGGACTCTACCCGGCCATGCGCGCATCGCGGCTCGATCCAGTGGATTCGCTCCGCTACGAGTGATGCGGCGGGGTGGACCGCCCCCGCCTCGACAACCATGCGGGCATGGTCCACGCTCGGCGCATGGACTCGGGTTATCTGTTCCGCGAGACGTTTCGGATCGCGCGCCAGGCGCTCGCCGCGAACCGCATGCGCTCGCTGTTGGCGCTGCTCGGCATCGTCATCGGCGTCGCCACGGTGATTGCCATGAGTTCGCTCATCAATGGATTCCAGCGCTCGTTCGAGAAGGGCATCCAGTCGTTCGGCAGCAATACCATCTACGTGCGCACCTTCCGGCCAGGCCAGGCTTTCGCAAACGGCATCCCGGACAGTCTGCGCAAGCGCCACGCGTTCACCATGGACGACGCGTCGGCGATTCGCGATCTCTCGCCCGACGTCGCCGCGGTGTCCCCCATCAAGATCGCGGCCGCCGATATCCGCCTGAGCTACCGCGACCGCCGCACGAAGACGACGCTCACGTTCGGATCCAACGACGGCTTCATGCGCACGCGCGGGTTCGAGATCTCCAGCGGACGCTACTTCACCGCGGAGGAGGTGGACCACCGCGCCAACGTCGTCGTGCTGGGCAAGGACACGCGCGAGACGCTGTTCCAGGACGCCGCCGCCGTGGGCCACACCGTGCACCTGAACGACGTCCCATTCACGGTCATCGGCGTGTTCGAGGCGAAGGGCCGCTTCCTCGGCAACAACTTTGACGAGGTGGCGTGCATCCCGTGGACGGTCGCGGACAAGTACTGGGAGGCCGGCGCGCACGCGCCGCCATGGATGACGCGGAAGGGTGAAGTATTCCTGGACGCGGTGCCGGTGAACGAGGGGCGGATCGAGCAGGCGATGCGAGAGATCCGCAGCGTGCTCCGGGTGCGCCGGCACCTGCCCGCGAATCGTGCGGATGACTTCGAGGTATTCAGCGAGGACGCGTTCCTGACGCTGTACCAGACGGTCACCGGCGGTATTGTCGCACTGATGATGCTCATCTCATCCATTGCGCTGGTCGTGGGTGGCATCGGCGTCATGAACATCATGCTGGTCGCGGTCACGGAGCGCACGCGCGAGATCGGCGTACGCAAGGCGCTGGGCGCGCCTCGCCGCGCCATCCTGCTCCAGTTCCTGTTCGAGGCGGTCATGCTGACCGCCGTGGGAGGCGTGGTGGGGATCCTGCTCGGTTCGGGCGTGGCCGTACTGGTCAGGTCCGTCTCCGGGCTGCCCACGTTCGTCTCGACGGGCGCGGTGGTGGCCGGCGTGGCGGTGTCCGCGATCACGGGCATCTTCTGCGGGCTGTATCCCGCGATGCGCGCGTCCAAGCTCGACCCAGTCGAGGCGCTGCGGTACGAGTGAGCGTGGGCAGGCCGCCATGCCGCGTGATAAAGTCGCTCCCCCATGACCTCGCGCTCCACGCCCGCTCCGGCTGACACCCGCACGCACGCCCTGTCCGACATCGTCGTGCGCGGGGCGCGCGAGCACAACCTACAGAACATCACCCTGCGGCTACCACGCCAGAGTCTGGTGGTGTTGACCGGCGTGTCGGGCTCGGGCAAGTCCTCGTTGGCGTTCGACACGCTCTACGCCGAGGGTCAGCGCCGCTACGTCGAGTCGCTGTCGGCGTACGCGCGGCAATTCCTCGGACAGATGGAAAAGCCCGACGTGGACGCCATCGAAGGGCTGTCGCCGGCCATCGCCATCGAGCAGCGCGGCGCCGGTTCGAACCCGCGCTCGACCGTGGCCACGATCACCGAGGTCTACGACTACCTGCGCCTGCTGTTTTCGCGGCTGGGAGCGCGCCATTGCCCCAACTGCGGCACGCCGCTCGCGCGGCGGAGCGTGCAGGAGATGACCGACCAACTGCTGGACCAGATGAGCGGTGCGCGGGTCGCGGTACTGGCGCCGGTGGTGCGCGGCCGCAAGGGCGAGTACCGGAAGGAACTCGAGGGCTGGCACAAGCAGGGCTACCTGCGCGCCCGCATCGACGGTGCCTGGGTCGAGCTGGAGGAGCCGCCGAAGCTCGCCCGCCACAAGCGGCACGATATCGAAGTGTCCGTGGACCGGTTGAAGGTCGAGCCGGACAACCGCGGCCGGCTTACCGAGTCGCTCGAGGCCGGCGTGCGCCTGTCGGGCGGACTGATCACCATCGCGCGTGACGGCGCCGACGACCTGGTGATGAGCGTGGGGGCGACCTGTCCCAACTGCGGCACGGCGGTGGACGACCTGGAACCGCGGCATTTCTCGTTCAATTCACCGTATGGCGCGTGTGCCAGCTGCGACGGTCTTGGCTCGCTGCTCAAGATCGATCCCGAGCGCGTCGTGCCGGATCCGTCCAGGACGCTGGCGGAGGGCGCGCTCGACACCATGGGTGATGCCGAGGGCACGTGGACCGCGGGCACGCTCAAGGGTCTCGCCAAGGCGTTCAAGGTGCCGCTCGACGTGCCGTGGAAGAAGCTGCCGGCGAAGACTCGCCAGCTCATCCTGCACGGCGCCGGCGAGGAGAAGGTGAAGTTCGAGTACAAGACTCAGAAGGGCTCCGTGTTCGCGCACCAGGCGAAGTGGAAGGGCGTCATTCCCGACCTCGAACGCCGCTACCGCAGTACCACCAGCGAGGGCGTGCGACGCTGGATCGGAGCGCTCATGAACCCGACCGCATGCCCGGATTGCTTGGGGCTGCGCCTGAAGCCCGCGACGCTGGCGGTGAAAGTGGCCGGCCGGAACATCGGTGAGTGGTGTGCACTGTCGGTGAGTACCGCGCGCGCCGCGGCCGAGGCGCTGCGCTACACCGGTGGCCAGGCGCTCATCGCGGCGCCGATCGTGAAGGAAGTGCGGTCGCGGCTCGGCTTCCTCGCGGACGTGGGCCTCGGCTACCTGACGCTCGACCGCATGGCGGGGACGCTCGCGGGCGGCGAGGCGCAGCGCATCCGGATCGCGACCCAGATCGGTTCGCAGTTGACCGGCGTGCTGTACATCCTCGACGAGCCGTCGATCGGCCTGCACCACCGCGACAACCAGCGGCTGCTCGCCACGCTGCAGAAGCTGCGCGACCTCGGCAATACCGTGGTGGTGGTGGAGCATGACGAGGACACCATGCGCGCCGCCGATTGGCTCGTGGACCTGGGGCCGGGCGCCGGCCGGCACGGGGGGCATGTCGTGGCCGCGGGCACACCGGCCGAGGTCACGCGGAATCCAGACTCGCTCACCGGCCGCTACTTGTCGGGCGCGGTGCGCATCGCCGTGCCCTCGTCGCGCCGCCGCGGCAACGGCGAGACGCTCGCGGTGCTCGGGGCGAGCGAGCACAACCTCAAGCACGTGGACGCCGCGTTCCCGCTCGGCACGTTCATCTGCGTCACCGGCGTCTCGGGTTCGGGAAAGAGCACGCTCGTCAACGACATCCTGCTTGCCGCGCTCGAGCGCCAACTCATCCCGACCTCGACCTCGACGCCGGGGGCACACCGCGCGCTCAAAGGCATCGAGCACGTCGACAAGGTGGTGGCGATCGACCAGAGCCCGATCGGGCGCACGCCGCGCTCGAACCCGGCCACCTACACGGGCGCATTCACGTTCATCCGCGACCTGTTCGCGAACCTGCCCGAGGCCAAGGTGCGCGGGTACGGACCGGGCCGCTTCTCGTTCAACGTCAAGGGCGGCCGTTGCGAAGCCTGCGAAGGCGACGGGTCGCGGCGAATCGAGATGCACTTCCTGCCCGACGTCTACGTGAAGTGCGACGTGTGCCACGGGCGGCGCTACAACCGCGACACGCTCGAGGTGCCATACCGCGGCCGCTCCATCGCCGACGTGCTGGAGATGACGGTGGAGGAGGGGCTCGACTTCCTGGGTGCGGTTCCGGTATTGCGCCGCAAGCTGGAGACCTTGCGCGACGTGGGTCTGGGCTATATTCACCTGGGACAGGCGGCGACCACGCTGTCGGGCGGTGAGGCGCAGCGCGTCAAGCTCGCCACCGAGCTCTCGCGCGTGGCCACCGGCCGGACGCTCTACGTCCTGGACGAGCCCACCACGGGGCTGCACTTCGAGGACGTACGCGTGCTGCTCGACGTCTTGCAAGCCCTGGTCGAACGCGGTAACACGGTGGTCGTGATCGAGCACCACCTCGATGTCATCAAGTGTGCGGATTGGTTGATCGACCTTGGACCTGAAGGAGGCGACCTCGGCGGCAGCGTCGTGGCCGCCGGGACCCCCGAGGCGTTGGCGCGCGCGAAGGGGTCACACACTGGACTGGCCCTGCGCCCGGTACTTCGCTGATGATTCCTCCCCTGCCTCGTACGGCCGCAGTCAACCCCGAGCCCGGACGCACCGCGACGCGAACGCAGACCATGAAGGCTGTCGTCAAAACCGCCGCAGCACCCGGCGCGGAGATTCGCGACGTGCCGGTGCCGTCACCCCAGCCGGGCGAGGTGCTGCTGCGCGTGCTGCGAGCCGGCGTGTGCGGAACCGATCTGCACATCTGGAGCTGGGATCGCTGGTCGCAGGGCCGTATCAAGCCCCCGGTCACGCTCGGTCACGAGTTCGTAGGAGACATCATCGAGCTTGGCCCCGGCGTGACGGACTTGCGCACGGGCGAGCGGGTCGCATGCGAGAGCCACATCGTGTGCCACACCTGCATCGCCTGCCGGACGGGGAATTCGCACGTGTGCGAGAACACGCGCATCCTCGGCGTGGACGTGAACGGGGGCTTCGCCGAGTACGTGGCCGTGCCGGCCGTGAA
>JAYVCN010000333.1:0-2527 GCA_043749875.1 Candidatus Eiseniibacteriota bacterium
GACCTGCAGCGCCAGCGTGCCGAGCGCCGTCGCCACGCCCGTGCCGAGCGTGACCGCGAGCAGCGCGAGCAGCACGCGCGCGCGCCGCGCACGCAGCGAGCCGAGGAGCAGCCGGGTGAGCACGACTAGCGACCCCCGCCCTTGACCTTGGCGGCCTCGAGGTCGCTGGCCGACACCCGCACGCGTCCGCCGTCGCGTCGCGACACGAGTGGCACCGGGTTACAGCCGCCGCCGCGCCCCAGCGACGACAGCGGGATGGGCGAGGTGCAGTTGCGGCACACGGCCGAACCGCCCTGCATGAAGTAACCCTTCGGCCCGCAGATCTCGCACGCGTCGAGACAGGTGCGGATCTCGGAGCCGACCTGGATGGCGAAGAAGCGCACGCTGCCGGAGGCGAGCTGGGCTGCGTAGAAATGCATGTGGCCGTCGGCGAGCGCTCCGGCCTCGAACGCCACGGCGTCGCCCGCGGGCACGAGCACGGTGGCGGACTCGGGGCCAGGGATGCGCGCGCGGGTCACGAACGCCACCGCGAGCAGGCTGACCACCAGCAGCCCGAGCATGCCGAGGCCGCGCCGCCACGCCGCGTCGCGTGCGGCCGCAGTGCGTGCGAGTCGCGACTGTGGCCCGCTCGCATCCGCGGCGGGTGCCACGGCGCCTCGGGCTGCGCCGAGCAGCATCCAGCCCACCGCCAGCGCCAGCGTGAGCGCGAACAGCAGCAGCTCGTTCTTGACCAGCGGTCCCACCAGCGCCATCTCGCTGCGCGAGGCCGGCAGCACCAGCGCCTCGGACAGCTCGTGCAGCCCGCCCGCCACCAACTGGAACGCGACCAGCAGCAAGACGGCGGTCGTGAGTGAAAAGAACGGCTTCAAGGGCACCTTGAGCGCGCCGCGCGCGAACAGCACCCCGAACACCGTCGCGAGCGTGAGCCCGATGAGTGCGCCCGCCACCAACTGCAGCCCGCTCGAGTTGAACTCGGCGGCGGACAGGAACACCGCTGTCTCGATGCCCTCGCGGATGACCATCACGAATCCGAACAGCGCCACGCCGAACACGCCGTGGCCGCTGCCGCGGGCGAGCCCTGCCTCGATCTCCTGCTTCATCCGCGGAGCGGCCTTCCACATCCACCACGTGAGCGACAGCACGAATACCGCGCCCACCAGCATGGCCCAGCCTTCGACGGCGTCCTCGTTGTAGGTGATGCGCGTGGCCAGCACGGCCAGCACCACTGAAGCGGCCAGGGCCACACCCGCGCCGCCGAGCAGCGCCGGCACGCGGTTCGCCTGGCCCTCGCGACGCAGGATGCCGATGGCGATGGCCAGCACGAGTGCCGCCTCGACGCCCTCCCGTAACGTGATGACGAGCGCTTCGAACATGGCGCGACTACGCCCGCTCGCCCGGACGCACGAGTGCGTCGGGGGCGAGGGCGGACTTCCAGGCCTGGCAGACACGCGGCGAGCAGAACCCGAACGCGGCCTCGTTCAAGGTGTAGAGCTGGCTCTTGCCGGCGCGGCGAACGTGCACGATGTCGAGGTCGCGCAGGATGCGTAGCTGGTGTGAGGTGCCGGACAGCGACGCACCGAGCGCCTGCGCGAGATCGCTCACGCACAGCTCGCCGAGCGACAGCGCGTACACCAGCTTGCTGCGTGTCGGGTCGCCGAGGGCGCGGAACATGCGCGACAGGCGCTCGACGTGCGCGTGATCCTGCAGCGCGCGCCGGGCACGTTCGGCCGCATCGATGGCCGGCAGGGCCGGTAGCGCGCGGTGGCGTTGCGAGCGAGGGGGCATCGGGGACTCCTTGTTGGCGAGACTTGTTCGACACGGCGAGGCTCACCCGCTAATGGCGGAGCCCTGCTCGCTGGCGAAGCCCATTAGAATGAACAGTTGAGGAAGTCTTCATGCGTCGGCTAATATCGGGGCCACCCCGGCGGGCGTCAAGCGGTCTGCCCGCAGCGACATGCAACCGGCCATTGACCCGGCCTGCGCGGCCCCTCGATACTCGCGCCGGCTCCGGCGTGCCGGGCGGGCGGCCGGCCCCGGCCGTGGTTCGCCACGGTCAGCTGGCCAGAATTCGAGAGCATGAACGCGCGCAACGCCCTGCTATCGCTGGCGACCTTGTGGGTTCTCGTCTGTGCGGCACCCCGGCCCGTCGCGGCGGCGGTGCCGGCAGGCCGCGATGCCGAAGCGACCCGCTTGCTCGAGCGCGCCGAGCGCCTGTTGGTGACGCGCACGATCGAGCAGCGCCGCATGGCGATCAGCGACCTCGAGCGTGCCGCCGACCTGGCCCCGGCGCGGGTCGACATCCAGATCACGCTGGCGCGCGCCGACTACCTGGCGGGATTCCTCAAGCAGGCGCGCAAGCGGTTCGAGCGCGCCATGGCGCTGGCCCCCAACAACTCGCAGGCGCGATTCGGACTGGGGCAGGCATGGCGGCGGGATTGGTTGAAGTACCTCGAGCGCCGCTCGCTCGACCGCGCCGTCGAGCACTACGCCGCGGCCGGACGGCTGGATTCAAGCAACGTGGACGCGT
>JAYVCN010000334.1:0-3332 GCA_043749875.1 Candidatus Eiseniibacteriota bacterium
CGAGGCGGTTCGAGGTCAAGTAGGCCCGGGCGCCACGCGCACCCCGGCCCTGCATTACCTCGCGAACCGCCAGCTCGCCTTCGCGAACACCTGTCGCGATGTCGCGCGCCGCGTGCTGCTCGGGATGTCCTGGTCCCAGCCGCTGTTCACGCCCGCGTAGAACACCGTGCCCGGCTGGATGACATAGCCGAGCAACGCGTTCACCGCCAGATGCCGCGCTTTGCTGTTGTACTGCGGGTACACGCGCGCCGACATCCGCCGCGTGAACTGCACGCTGGTGTTGACCCCCACGAGCCACAGCGCGAAGAAATCGGCACCCCGTGCACCGTCCGCGAGCCGGAAGCGCACCACGTTCGCCGCAGCGGTCACGCGCGGACCGGGGCGTGCGGTGGCGTTGAGCGTGTAGACCTCGCTCCATGCCAGGCTCGAGGTGGCATCGGTCGTGTCGTGGCGCACCGCGTCTCCGGCGCTGGCGTCGAGGTCGAACGACAGCGGCCGCCATGCGGTCCACTGCGCGAACAGGTGCGCGCGGTCCCCCGGATAGGTGCGAGAGAGCCAGTGCTCGTCGTTGTGCACGTAGCCGGCGTTCACGAACGCGCTCCGCCGGAACTCGAAGTCCTGCGAGGCCTCGATGTTCGTCTCCTCGAGCCGCCCCGTATGGTCGTGCACCACCAGCACGTCGAAGATGGGTGCGGTGCGTTGCAGCGGCCCGGCCTTCGGGAACAGGTCCCACCAGCCGCCGACCCGCCGGTAGGTGACGCCCGCGAAATCCTGCGTGCCGAGTTCGTCGCGGAACTTCTCGCCCACGTGACGTGCACCGAAGTGCAACTCTCTCGCGCGATCGCGATACTTGAAACGCCACACGCCCATCCAGGCATTGAACGGTGCCGGCCTGTGGCCGACGCCCGCGCTGTCGATGCGCGAGGTCGAACCCACGACCTGGCCCTCGGTGGTCCAGTGCTCCGACAGTCGCAACTGCGAGTCGAAACCGCCGAAGGCGTTGTAGGTGCTGAGCTCGCGCACGGCCGCGCCGGGTTCCGCGTCCTGCGTGTGACCGCCCGCGAGCAAGCCGACGTTGGCGCCCTGTCCGAACGGCAGCTGTGAGCGGCCGAGCGCGTACCAGCCCTGCCGCGAGAAACGGTGGTCGTCGCTCGGCGTGTAACCCGAGCCCGCGAGCGTGGAACCGCCCGCGTCGCGCACCAGCAGCGCGCCTGTGTTCCAAGCTCCGGCGCGTCCGGTGAGCTTGGCCCCATAGCGCGGGTCGGCCATGCGACGTGTCTGCACCAGGTCCATGAGCGATACGAAGTGGTCAGCCCCCTCGAGGAAGAACGGACGCTTCTCGGGGAATATCACCGGGAAGCGCCGATTGACGTCGATCTGCAGCGCGTCGGCCTCGATCTGGCTGAAGTCGGGGTTGTAAGTGGCATTCATGACGAGCGATTGCGTGAGCGCGGCCTGCACGTCCACGCCCGATTCGCGCGCCGTCTGGTCGCTCCAGCCGGCGGTGCCGCCCCCCGCGAGCAGCGAGCGGTCGCCCGAGCTGGCGCCGAACACGTATGGCTCCACCGTGAGTTCGCGCCCGCCGCGCGCGTCGTCCAGTCCCGCGAGGTCGCCCGCCTGCAGCATGATCGGGCCCGGCTGGCCGACGCGATAGAGCGGCCACGCGGCGACCTCGTTCCACGCGGTCAACTCGCGCCGCACCCACAGCCGCCACGGACGACCGTTCGCCGACACGCGCAGGATGCGAAACGGCACCGCGATCTCCGCGGTCCACTCGCCGGGGCTGCGCTTCGTCGCGGCATCCCACACGCCATCCCACTTGAAGTCGGGATCGGCGGTCAAGATGCCGTCCACCTGCACGCCCCACGGATTGACGCCGAAGATGTACGCGTGCTGTCCGTCGCCGTCGGTGTCCAGGTGCAGCGAGATATGATCGCCGTCCAGCACCTGGTCGCGCGGCGCCAGACTCGCATGCGGCGCGCGCTTGGACTGGCACCAGATGCCGAACACCACGCGCTCGCCGTCGCGCAGCACGCGCACGGTGGTGGACTCGTCCGGCGCCTGCCCTTCGCGCGGGCCAATGAGCACGAACTCGCTCGCGATGCCTGCGGATTGCCACGCCGGCTCATTGAGGACGCCGTCGATCTGCAGCGGACCGCTGGCGCGCGGCACGCTGAGCGTGGGCCGCTCGGCGCCGCGGGCGGCACACCCAAGGAGGGATAGGCCGAGGGCAATGATCAGCGCCCTGTGTTGCGGCGTCATCGGGGAGGCTCCGGACGAGAAGGAATTGGCTCAGGGAACGAGTTATGGCCGGACGCGCCGCAGGATAGCTGCAAGCGGGGCGAACGGGGCGCGCCGCAGACGGGCGAGAGCGCAGCGACGGGACCCGTCGAGGATAGCGCCCCGCTCGCCCCGCGGTACAAGCAGGCGTGCGGCAGGCAGGGGTGCGTCAGCTCGGCGCGCTCGCAGCGCATTCGCACCGGCTGCACCCCTCCACTATCGTCTGCTACCGGTCCCGCCGCACCGTTTGCCGCAACGGAGGAAATCGCCATGACGCCCGAGCTGTTGTTACTCGCACTGTCCGCGTTCGCCCTGCCCACGCTCGCGGTGGTTGCGCCCGTGGGCAAGCCTTCGCCGCTCGCCCACACGTTCTCGATCGTCGCCCGCGATCCCAGGACCGGCGAGCTGGGCGTGGCGGTGCAATCGCACTACTTCAGTGTCGGCCCGGTCGTGCCGTGGGCCGAGGCTGGCGTCGGTGCGGTGGCGACGCAATCGCTGGTGCTGGTGGACTACGGCCCGTACGGTCTCGAGTTGATGCGCAAGGGCTACACGGCGAAGCAGGCGCTGGATTCATTACTTGCCGCCGACGCACACCACGAGGGCCGGCAGGTGGCGATGGTGGACGCCAAGGGCACCGTCGCGGCATTCACGGGCCCGTCGTGCATCCCCGATGCGGGCGACGTGCAGGGCGACCAGTTCTCCTGCCAGGCCAACCTGATGGCGAATCCGAAAATCTGGCCCGCCATGAAGGCCGCCTACGAGAGCGCGCAGGGCGATCTCGCCGAGCGCCTCATGCAGGCGCTCGAAGCGGCCCAGAAGGCGGGCGGCGACATCCGCGGCCGGCAGTCGGCGGCGATGCTGGTGGTGAAGGGCACCGCCAGCGGCAAGCCATGGAACGACGTGGTGGTGAACCTGCGCGTCGAGGATCACGCCCAGCCATTGGTGGAACTGCGACGGCTGCTGCGGCTGCGACGCGCCTACAACCTCGAGGATCAGGGCGATAATTATACATCCGAGAAAAACAATGCGGCAGCGGCCAAGTCGTACGACGA
>JAYVCN010000335.1:0-3833 GCA_043749875.1 Candidatus Eiseniibacteriota bacterium
CGGCGGCAAGCTCGCCGGCCGCTTCTACCTCGACATGCACCCGCGCGACAACAAGTACAACCACGCCGCGCAGTTCGACATCCGCACCGGCATCGAGGGCCGCCAGATCCCCGAGGCCGCGCTGGTATGCAACCTGCCGGGCGGCGAGGCGGGCGACGCGGGCTTGTGCGAGTACAACGACGTGAACACGTTCTTCCACGAGTTCGGGCACCTGCTGCACAACATGTTCGCGGGCCATCACAAGTGGGTCGGCACCGGCGGCATCCGCACCGAGCACGACTTCGTGGAAGCGCCGTCACAGATGCTCGAGGAATGGATGCGCAGCCCCGAGGTGCTGGCGACGTTCGCGAAGGATCCAAAGACCGGCAAGGTGATCCCGGCAGAACTCGTGAAGCGCATGAACCGCGCGAACGACTTCGGCAAGGGTCTCGTGGTACGCCGCCAGATGGTGTACGCGGGCATGTCACTCGAGTGCTACGACCGCGACCCTGCGGGCGTGTCCACCGACCAGCTGTTTTCGGACCTCGTCAAGAAATACCAGCCGTTCCCGTTCGTGGACGGCACGCACTTCCAGTGCGCGTTCGGTCACCTCGATGGCTACTCGGCCGTGTACTACACGTACATGTGGTCGCTGGTGATCGCGAAGGACATGTTCTCCAAGTTCGATCCCGATCACCTGCTGGCCCCGGGCGCGGCGAAGACCTATCGCCGGACCGTGCTCGCCGCGGGCGGCTCCAAGCCGGCTGCCGAGCTGGTGCACGACTTCCTCGGCCGCGACTTCAACGAGCAGGCGTGGAAGCGCTGGCTGGATTCGGACGACTATCAGTAGATTCGCAGGTCGCTGACGCACGACGGCCGGTCCGGGCTCCCAGGCCGGCCGTCGTGCTGCCCAGTGCGGGGACTGGATGGCTGTGTTCTTGGTGCTGACCGGGGCTGTGGCCGGCCCACGGGGCGCTGCCGGGATTCATATTGCCCCCCGAGCTCGTGCGCCGTACCATTTTTTGGGTGTGAAGGGGCGCTGGCCGCGCCGCATCCTGCTCCTGCATCCCAGAGGTCCCATGCGCCGCTCAACCTGGCTCTAGTGTCCTGTCTCTAACGCTTCTTTACAATGCTTCAGTTTGCGCATGATCTTCGATGGTGTGGCAGTCCAGCTGAACGGCTTGGGATTGCGGTTGTAGATTCGCATGTACTCGCGGATCGCCGAGATCAACGCCGGGACGCTGGTGAAGGTTCCCCGGCGGATGCGCTTGCGGGTGATCTCCGCGAACCAGCGCTCCACGAGATTCAGCCACGACGCACTCGTCGGCGTGAAGTGCAGGTGGTAGCGCGGATGATCGGCGAACCACTGCTTCACCTTCGGGTGCGTGTGGGTGCCATAGTTGTCCAGGATCAAGTGGATCTCTCGCCGGCGCGGGGTGGAGGCTTCAATGCGCTCGAGGAACTTCAGGAACTCGCCGTGCCGGTGACGCGGCAAGCAGCTTCCGATCACGGAACCGTCAAGGATATTGAGCGCGGCGAACAACGTTGTAGTCCCGTGGCGCTCGTAGTCGTGGGTCTGCCGCGCCGGGATGCCGGGGCGCAGAGGCAGCACTGGCTGCGTCCGGTCCAGCGCCTGGATCTGACTCTTCTCGTCCACGCACAGCACCAGCGCCTTGTCGGGCGGGTTCAAGTAAAGCCCGACCACGTCCCGCACCTTGCGTGCGAAGTTCGGATCGCGGCTCTGCTTGAAATTCTCGGTACGATGCGGCTGCAGCCGATGCGCGCGCCAGATGCGGTGGACCATCGCCGAACTCACGCCTTGAGCCTTCGCCATCGAACGTACGCTCCAGTGCGTGGCGTCCTTCGGTGTCGTGTGCAGGGTCGCGTGCACGATCGCGTCAACCTCTTCGGGCGTGATCATCTTCTTGCGTCCCGGACGCGGTGCATCTTTCAGCACGCCGGCGAGCCCGGCCTCGAGATAGCGCTGTCGCCACAACAGGATCGTGGGGCGGCTGACGTTCAGTTCCTCGGACAACTGATAGTTCGAGGTGCCCTCCGCAGCGCCCAGGAGAATCCGAGCTCGCACCGCAAGCTTCTGGGGCGTGCTGCCGGAGCGCAGGAAATGCCGCAGCAGATCCTGATCCACCTCGGGAACGGGCAGTGCGTCGGCTTTGGTCCACATGATGTCCGCAGTATACCGGTTCTCGCGGCATTGTAAAGCTATTTATGAAACAAGACACTAGCTGGTCCCGTTGGTTCTCCTGACGTCGCGCGCACAAGCGACCGCCGTGAGCCCGCCCGGCGTGAACCTGCGCTGGGACAACTGCTACGGCGATGGCGGGGTGTGGAACAAGAACTTCGCCTGCGACACGAACTTCGGCAGCGAGCGGCTGGTGGGTTCGTTCGAGCTGGCGCAGGACTTCAGCCAGGTCTCCGGCCTGGAGAGCTACATCGACCTCAGCGTGCAGGGGGCGACGCTGCCGGCGTGGTGGAGCTACAAGAACTTCGGGACGTGCCGCCAGACCTCGTTGAATGCGAACGCGACCGTGCCGCCCACAAGTGTCAATTGTATCGACTGGTCGCAAGGAAATGAGTCGGGTGGCCTGGCGGCCTACTCCATCGGCGCTCACGGGCCGCAGACCGCTCGCATCATTTCGGGGTTCGCGGTGCCCGCCTCCGCCCTCGCGGACTTGTCCGCTGGCCAGGAGTACTACGCGTTCACGCTGACCATTAACCACGCGAAAACCCTCGGCACCACCGCCTGCGGCGGCTGCGATGTGCCGGTGTGCATCTTCCTGTCGCGAATTCTCGTTGCGACCCCACCCGTGGTCGGTCAGACGAGTCGCGACCTCAGTCTTGACCGCGGTGCGAACTACGTGGGCAGCCAGTACGTGACCTGGCAGAACGGCTACCCGATCAATGTCCAGCGGATATGCGATTCCCCGGCCTCACTCTGTAGCCGACACTTCACGTCATTCGACTGCGTCCTCGCCACGCCCACCGGCTCGCGCGGCTCCACATGGGGACAGGTGAAGTCGCTGTATCGCTGACGCGCTGCCGCAACGCGGTTCGGGCCGGCTCGCGATGTACGCGGGCCGGCCCGAAGTGTTGGCGCCGTGCAACCGGCGCCGCGCCTACCCCGCCTTGCTCTCCTCGCCCGGCTTCACCGTCCCCGCGAGCAGGTCGGCATGATAGCTCGAGCGCACCAGCGGACCGCTCGCGACACTCTCGAAGCCGAGCGACATGGCCTCGTCCTGCCAGCGCGCGAACTGATCGGGGTGCACGTACTCGACCACGGGCAGGTGCATCTTCGAGGGCCGCAGGTACTGGCCGATGGTGAGCAGGTCACAGCCATGCGCGCGCAGGTCCTCGAACGTCCGGCTCATCTCGACGTGGGTCTCGCCCAGCCCCACCATGATGCCGCTCTTCGCCTTGATGCCGGCGCCCGAGAGCTTCACGCGCCCGAGCAGCTCCAGCGAGCGGTCATAGCGCGCGCTCGGACGCACCACCGGGTGCAGGCGCGCCACGGTCTCGATGTTGTGATTGATGACCTCGGGACCCGCGGCGATGACGCGTTGCAGGTCCTCGAGATTGCCGCGAAAATCCGGAATCAGCACCTCGACCACCGTGCGCGAGCGCTTGCGGATCTCGGCGATGACCTGCGCGAACACCGTGCTGCCGCCGTCCTTGAGATCATCGCGCGCCACCGACGTGATGACGGTGTGGCGCAGGTTCATGGCGGCGACGGTCTCGCCCACGCGGCGCGGCTCGTCCCAGTCCACGTAGCCATTGGGCCGGCCAGGCGCCACGGCGCAGAAGCCGCAGCGGCGCGTGCACAGCTCGCCGAGGATCAT
>JAYVCN010000336.1:0-10105 GCA_043749875.1 Candidatus Eiseniibacteriota bacterium
CGTCGTCGCGCGTGAACTCCGCTGGCATCTGCGCCAGCACCGGCCCGAGCTTGTCGCCCAACGGCTCGAGCGCACGCACAAAGGCTCCAAGTGCCGGACCGCTGTCGCGCAACAGCGCATCGTGCGTGATGGCTCGCGGCAGCTTGGCCGCGAAGCGGAAGCCCGCAGGCGTGTGCCGCGCCCACGAGCGCGCGATGGTGGGTTTCGGCGCGTGGTAGAACGTGGTGTCGAGTTCGACGGTGTCGAAGATCTCGGCGTAGAACGGGAGCCGGTCTTCCTGCTTTGAACCCGGCGGATAAAACACACCATTCCAATCGGGATACGACCAGCCCTGCGTCCCGAGCCGCACCATCGCGTTCACGAGCCGCGCCTTCTCGAGAATGGTTTCGCCTGCGCGTGCCCGGCCGGCTTGCCGCCCTTCGTCGCGCCCTCGCCGGGTTCCGGCGGCGCCACGATGCCGCCGAGCCGAGCGGCGAGGAACCGGCCCACGCGCTTCTCGTACTCGTCGCGATGCTTCACCCACACCTCGGTGTGCTTGGCATCGTCGACCGTCCAGGTCTCGGTGCCGAGTCCGGCGGCGGTGGTGAGACGCTCCACCTGTGCGCGCGAGAAGCGGTCCTCGACCCGGGTCTGGATGAGCAGCACCGGACGCCCGTTGAGCGCGCGCAGCGCCGCGGTCGCGTCGAACTCGCCGGGGTCGTGCTCGGTGATGAGCCGGCCCAGCTGCCGGGCGAGCGGGGCGAGCGGGTAGGGCGGCAGGTGCAGCACGAGGCGGAACCCGTCCGCGATGGAGGCGTCGGCGCTGGCGAACGGGCAGTCGGCCACCACGGCGTTCACGTCGGGCCGCTCGGCCGCGACCGCCATCGCCACCGAGCCCCCGAGCGATTCGCCGAACAACGCGACGCGCTGGTCGCGCGACTGCGGGCGTGCGCGCACCCAGTCAAGCGCGGCACGCGCATCGCGCAGCTCCCAGTAGCCGAGCGTCGTGGGTTTGCGGTCGAGCACGCGGGCCGAGCGAAAATCCACGGCCAGCACGTGGTAGCCGTCGCGCAGCAGGAAATGGGCGTATCGCCACATGCGGCGATGGTCGCGCGCGTAGCCCGCGAACAGGATCACGGTGGCGGGGCGAGTGCCGCGCACGTACCAGCCCTCGAGGTGGTCGCCCTCGCCCACCGGGATGCGCACGCGCAGCGCGTGCGCGTCAAGGTTCTCGACGCCACCCAGGTCCTCCGGCACGTTGGGGTAGAGCGCGATCCATGCCGAGCCCGCGACGAATAGCAGCAGGGCGCTGACGAAGAATACGATGGCTTTGCGCATGGCGCGACACCCTACCAGAACTCGCGAGCCGCGCGCCGGGCTGGCCCGCGTTGGCTGCTCGCGTTTGCTGCGTTAAGGTTCGCGCTTCATGCCCACCCCGCCTGCAACCCCTCGCTTCGCGCACGTGCTGGTGATCGGCGCCTCCGGCCTGGTCGGCGGCGCGTTCTTTGCGCGCCTTGCCCGCACCGGCGCGCGCGTCACCGGCACCAGTCACTCGCACCCGCGCGCGGGACTCGTGCCGTTCGAACTCGGGCCGGCGCCGCAGCCGTTCCTCGACGCGTTCGCGCCCGACCTGGTGGTGATGGCCAGCGCCATGACACACGTGGACCGCTGCGAGACCGAACCCGCGGAGGTGCAACGGCGCAACGTCGACGACCTGCGGCCCATCACCGAATGGTGCGCGCGGCATGGGGTGGCGCTGGTCTACTTCTCGAGCGACTACGTGTTCGATGGCGCGGCGGGGCCGTACGCCGAGGATGCCCTGCCCCACCCGCTCAGTGCGTATGGCCGCTCCAAGCTCGCGGCCGAAGCGCTCATTGCCGCGGTACCGAACGCGCTCGTGATCCGCATCACCAACGTCTTCGACATCGGCTTCGATGACCGGAACTTCGTCCACCGTTGCGTCACGCATCTGCGTGACCGGCTGCCGCTGGTCGTGCCCAGCGACCAGCTCGCCACCCCGGCCTATGCCACGTGGCTCGCCGACCAATGCGTGACGCTGTGCGAGCGGGGCACTATCCTGCAGCCGGGCTCGCCCCGGCTGCTGCACGCGGGCTGCGACGAACTGGTGTCGCGCGGCGAGCTTGCGCGCCGCGTGGCCGCCCTGCTCGGCGCGGACGCCACGCTCATCGAGGAGCGGCCGACCGCATCACTGCACCAGACCGCGTTGCGCCCGCTGCGCGGCGGACTCAAGAGCGACCACTGGAAGTCCCTGCTCGGCGTGGAGCGGCTGTCGCTCGACGACGCGCTCAATGATTGCCTGCCCCGGATGAGACGGCTCCATGCCCGAGAGATCTGAACGCGACACCGATCTCGACGCCCTCAAGTCGAGCGTGCGCGTGTTCGCCGCCAAGCACCATGCGAGCACGGCATTCGTGCCCGGAGAAACGCCGGTCAAGGTGACCGGAAAAGTTTACGATCATGAAGAGTTCGAGCTACTGCTCGAGGCCGGGCTCGACGGCTGGTGGACCGAGGGCCGCTTCACCCAGCAGGTGGCAAGCGATCTCGCCGGCTTCCTCGGCACGCGCGACGTCATGCTGTGCAACAGCGGCTCGTCGGCGAACCTGTTGGCGCTCACCGCGCTCACCTCGCCGCTCATGGGCAAGCGGCGCCTCAGGGCCGGCGACGAGGTGATCGGCGTGGCCGCGGGCTTCCCCACCACCATCGCACCCACGGTGCAGACCGGCTGCATCCCCGTGCTGCTCGACATCGAGCTTGGCACCTACAACATCGACACGGGGCGGCTCGCCGAGGCGGTCACGCCGCGCACCCGCGCCATCATGCTGGCGCACACGCTCGGCAATCCGTGGGACGTGGACGCCGTCATGAGCGTGGCGAAGCAGCACGACCTGTGGGTCATCGAGGACTGCTGCGATGCGCTCGGCGCCACGTATAAGGGCGGCATGGTGGGCTCGTTCGGCGACCTCGGCACGCTGTCGTTCTATCCCGCGCATCACATGACGTGCGGCGAAGGCGGCGCGGTGTTCTCGCGACACGCGCGGTTGAAGCGCGCGGTCGAGTCGTTCCGCGACTGGGGCCGCGACTGCTGGTGCCTGCCCGGCAAGGACAATACGTGTGGCAAACGCTTCGACTGGAAGCTCGGCGACCTGCCCGCGGGCTACGATCACAAGTACACGTACTCGCATCTCGGATACAACCTCAAGACCTCAGATCTACAAGCCGCGCTGCTCATGGCGCAGATGAAGAAGCTGCCGGGGTTCATCGCCGCACGGCGCAAGAACTGGGCATTCTTGAAACAAGCGCTCGCGCCGTGGAGCGAGTGGCTGTTGCTGCCCGAGGCCACGCTCGGCAGCGACCCGTCGTGGTTCGGGTTCCTGATCACCGTGCGCGAGGGCGCGCCGTTCTCGCGCGCCGAGCTGGTGGCGTGGCTCGAGAGCCGGACGATCGCCACGCGCATGCTGTTCGCGGGCAACATGACGCGACAGCCGGCGTTCGTGGACATCGAGCACCGCGTCGTCGGCACGCTCACGAACACCGACCGCGTCATGCACGACACGTTCTGGATCGGCGTCTGGCCGGGGCTCACGCCGCCGATGCTCGAGTGGATGGTGACCAGCTTCGCCGAGTTCTTCAGCAAGCGAGCGCTACGGCCGGCCTGAGCCCGCGCGGGCTTCAATCGCGCGTCGGCCCCATCCTCGGCAGCCGGTTCGGCGACTTCTCCGGCGGCAGGTCGAGCAGCGAACGCCGGAAGTCCACCACCGCGATCGGGCGGCCGACGACGTTGCGGTAGTTGCGCCCGGTGTAAAGTGCGACAAACGCCAGCGCCGTGGCGATGTACATGAGGTCGAGGCTCACGAGCACCTCGAACGCCATCCGCCAGCGCCCGGTGGCCTCGAGCCACAGCAGCAGGACGTTCGCGAGCGCCAACGTCGGCAGCCCGTAGAGCGCGAGCCGCAACGGCACCGTGGTCGACGTCAGGATGCCGGCAATAGCGAAGCGCAGCATGCCATAGAGATTGTAGTGACTCTTCCCGCCCACGCGCGGCTGGCGGTCGTAGTGGATGCCGACGCGGTGGAAGCCATAGTGCGCCACCTCGGCGCGGATGAACGGGAACGTGGACAGCCCCGAGGCCACGGCGTCGCGCACCTCGGCGGTCATCAGGCAGAACTCGGCCACGTCCACGAGGATGTCGCTGTCGGCGATCATCTTGTTGAGCCGGTAGAACAGGCGGCGCGCCAGTGTCACGTGCGGCGGCTCGTGGCGGCGCTCGCGGATGCCGTAGACCAGGTCGTGACCCTGCTCCCACGCCGCGAGGAAGCGCGGCAGCATCTCGGGCGGGTCCTCACAATCGACGTCAATGAAGATGACAGCATCGCCGGAGGCCTGCCGCATGCCGGCCACCATGGACGCCTGGTAGCCGTAGTTGCGCGACAGCGCCAGCAGCTGCACGCGCGGGTCACGATCGCGCAGCACGGACACGCGCGCCGCGGTGTCGTCGCTCGAGGCGTTGTCGCTGAAGATGAACTCGAACCGGTAGCGGTCCGCGAGCGGCGCCAACGCCCGGGACCATCGCTCGTGGAACACCGCCACCGTCGCGGCCTCGTTGTACACGGGCGTCACCACCGAGACCAGCTTCCGGCCGGGCTCCGTGCTCATCCGTCCTGCCGCGACCAGTCGTACGGGATGTCGTTCTGGTGCGGATCTTGTCTCACGATCTCGGCGGGATCGTGGGCCAAGCTGGCGCAGTTCGCGACGACGGCGGGCCCGATCCCCAGCCCCTTGAAGCCGTTCCACACGCGCGCAGGGACCTGCACCAGCGCATAGTTCTGGTCGCCGAGGAAGAGCTCCTGCACCTCGCCGCGCGTGCGCGATCCGTCGCGGTCGTCGTAGAGCACCAGCTTGATGCTGCCGTGCGGGACGGCGTAGTTCAAGACCATGCGCTGGTGCAGGTGCCAACCCTTCACGACGCCGGGATAGACGGTGGAGAAGTAGATCTCGCCGAAGCCTGAGAACCACGGGTCGTGGGCGCGCAGCATGTGCATGACGCTGCCGCGCTCGTCGGCAATGCGGCGGAGTGGCTGCACCACCACGCCGTCGATCACTGTGCCCCCGGCCGCGCGGCTCCCGCGGCTCCGGAGCCGCCCGAAGCTCCCAGGAACCCGCGGTACCAGGTCACGGTCTCCTCGAGGGCCGCGTCCAGCGTCCAGGTCGAGCGCCAGCCCAGCACCTGCTTCGCGCGCGAGGAATCGAGGTACTGGTCGCGGATCTCGCCCACGGCGATGTTGCGGATGTCGGGCGTGAGCGTCGAGCCCACGCTGCGCGTCACGGCGGCCACGATCTCCAGCACGCTCAGCGGCTTCTCGGCCGAGAAGTTGAACGCCTCGCCGCGGACCTCGGGCCGGTGCACGTGCTCGGCGAGTGCCTCGTACGCCGCCACGACCTCCTTCACGTACACGTAGTCGCGCGTCAGCTTGCCGTCGCTGCGCAGGATCGGGCGCTCGCCCGCCAGGAGCCAGCGGATGGTGCCCGGCACGATGCGATCCCAGTTCAGGTCGCCGCCGCCATAGATGTTGCCGCAGCGGGCGATCGTGGCCGGCAGTCCGTACGTGGCGACGTAGGACCGGGTCAGGAAGTCCGTGCACAGCTTGGAGGTGTCGTAGGGGTAGCGGGCGTCGAGCGGCGTGCTCTCGGTGTACGGCAGGCTCGCCGCGTCGCCATACGCTTTGTCGGAGGACGCCACGACGATGCGCTGCACCTGCGTCCCGAGCCGGCGGCACGCCTCGAGCAGCGTGTAGGTGCCGCGCACATTGGACTCGAATGTCTCGTACGGGTCGCGGCGCGCAGCCCCCACCTGCGTCTGCGCCGCGAGGTGGAACACCGTGTCGCACGAGTAATGGTTCAAGGCACGCGTCACGGCGCCGAGGTCCTCGACGACGCCGCTCACCACCGTGACGCGATTGACGTCGCCGCTCCTGATCAGCTCGCTCTGCGGGTCCCAGTCGCGCGCCAGCGCCACGACGTCGGCACCCTTCGCCAGCAGGTCGCGGGTGAGCCACGCGCCGACGAGCCCGGTGGCGCCGGTCACCAGCACACGCCTGCCCCGCCAGGCGCTCATGCCGGCCTCCGCCACGGCGCCTGCCCGCTCTGCCACAGCCCGGTCAGCGTGCGCACGTCACGCAGCGTGTCCATGCATTGCCAGAAGCCGTCGTGCTTCCACACCATGAGCTGCCCCTCGCCGGCCAGCGGCTCGAGCACATCGCGCTCGAGCACGGTGTCATCGCCGGCGATGCGTTCGACCACCGCGCGCTCGAACACCATGAACCCGCCGTTGATCCAGCCCTGCTTCAACTGCGGCTTCTCGTCGAACCGCTCGACCCGATCGCCCACGACATTCATCTCGCCGAAGCGGGCCGGGGGATGGACGCCGGTGACCGTGGCGAGCTTGCCGTGCTTCCGGTGGAACTCGACCAGGCCGCGCAGATCCACGTCGGAGACGCCGTCGCCGTACGTGAGCATGAACGGCTCGTTCTTCAGATACTTCGCGACGCGCTTCACGCGCCCGCCGGTCTGCGTCTCGGCGCCGGTCTCGACCAGCTGTACCAGCCAGTCATGCGGCGGTTCGCCCGCGCGCGCCACTTTGCCGGAGGCAAAGTCGATGGAAAGGTCGCCGCCCAGGGCGCGCCAGTCCATGAAGTGGCGCTTGATCATGTGGCCGAGGTAACCCAGCGCGACGATGAACTCGCGCTGCCCCTGCCCGGCGTAGCTCTCCATGATGTGCTGGAGGATGGGCCGGTCGCCGATCTCGACCATGGGCTTGGGGCGCAGGCTGGTCTCTTCCGACAACCGGGTGCCAAGGCCGCCGGCCAGGATGACGGTCTGCATGAGCCTCCAGGAGAACCGGAGTGGGACGGGATCGGATGTCGAAGCGACTCCGGAACGGAACCGCTGCAGCTGCACACGCGCACGACGCCAAGCCGTGGTGAGGAAGCGGGCGCGACCGTAGCATCGCGCACGAGCCACAGGCAAGATTGCGGGCCATCGCGTAACCTCGGCGCTCGCTTGGCACTCGCCCGTCACGCCCTTCACCGCCAGCACGCCGCACATGCCCGCGCTACGCCGATGTTCCCACGGTCCCCGCACGGTCCCCCAAAGCCCCATGTCCTCCCGAACGATGCGCCATACTGCCACCCGCCTCACCCCCACTCGCTGGCTGCTGCTCGCCACGGTGTTCGTGCTGGCGCTCACGGGCTACCTGCGCGGGATCGCGCCGGGACTGTTGTGGGGCGATAGCGCGGAGATGCAGATCCTGGCGGCGATCGGCGGCGTGGCGCATCCCACCGGCTATCCGCTGTTCACGTTGGTCGGTCGGCTGTTCACGGCGTTCGGCGGCGGCGAGCTGGCGTTTCGCGCGAACCTCCTGTCCGCCACGTTCGCGGCGGCAACCCTGGCGCTGCTCGTCGCGTTCCTGCTGCGTCGCGGCGTGGGGGCCATCCCGGCAACCGCGGCCGCACTGGCGTGGGGCACCACGTTCACGTTCTGGTCCACCGCGCAGCGTGCCGAGGTTTATTCACTGGCCACGTTCGTGGCGCTCGCCGCGCTCTGGTGCACGCTCGACGCGCTCGAGTCCGAGACGCGCGCTCGACGCCTCGCGGCCGGGCTGCTGCTCGGGCTCACGCTCGCCGGACACATGGCATTCGCCCCGGTGGTGGCGGTGGCCGGACTCACGCTGGCGTGGCGCATCCCGCGGAACGGCGCGCTGTGGCTGGCCGACGAACTGGCGCTGCTGGGCGCGTTCCTGCTCGGGCTCTCCCCCTATCTCTACCTGGTGTGGGCGGACACGGCCGGCCAGGGGTTGAGCTACCTGCGACTGGTCGAGCTCGCGCAGTGGCCGGTGAGTGCCGTACCCGCGGGCTTCCGACCACCGTTCGCGCGGCTCGCTTGGCTGCTCACCGGCCGCAATGAGTACCCGCCGCTGCCGTTCCATCTGAACCCGTTCATGGTGGCGAAGAACGTGTCGGACACCGCATTCCTGCTCGGGCTCTTCGAGTTCGGCCCGATCGCATTGGGACTCGGGCTGTGGGGCGCGTGGCAACGCCATCGCTCGCACGCGAGCGAAACACGCTTCCTCATGGCGCTCGCCGCCGCATCGATCGTGTTCTCGATCGCCACCTCCGGCTACAAGATCCTCTCCATCTTCCTGATCCCCTGCTACCTGCTGGTCGCCGTGTTCGTGGGGCACGGATTGCAGCGGTTGCACGAGCAGCTCACGCGTGGCCGCCTCGCGCGCGTTGCGCCCGTGCTCGTGCTGGCGCTGCCCGTGGCCGGGGCGCTGCTCGCGCACGCGGCGCGGATCGCCACGTACGACCATCCGCTCGGGCCGCTCCACTCGCAGGTCATGGAGGAGGATGACATTCCCGAGCGGCACCTGCTGCCGCGCATGACCGGCTACGACGAGCCACGGCGGTTCGTCGAGTCCGCAGCACAGCTGCTGCCCGACAGCGCGCTGGTGATCTGCGAGTGGCGCGAGTTCATGGCGCTGCTTTACCTACAGAGGGTGGAGCACCGCAGAGGTGACCTCACCTTGCAACCTTCGGGCTATCCCATCCTGTTGCAGAAAGTCGGCGACTGGCAGTCGCGCTACGCGCTCGCGACCCGGCCGGTGGTGGTGGTGAGCCCGCTGGGACTCATGTCGAAGCACCTGACGAGTGCGGACACGCTGCGACTCGGCACCGGGCAGGCGGTCGTGGTCACGCGCACGCCGCTGCTGATGCATCGGCCCGCGCCGGGGACGCAAGGGGCGCCGGTCCCCCCAAGGCCCGGCACCCCCTGACATGTGACATTGCTTCACTTGAACCACGTCTCACTTCTTGAATCCCAGCCCGCTACGTGAATCACATCTGACAACTTCATCCCGACTTCACTACTCGAGCTTGACCGTGCGCAAAGTGCTGGCCGTGCTGCCATTCTCCAGCCGGTAGAAGTACACGCCCGCGGCCACCGGATGGCCGCTGTCGTCGCAGCCGTCCCACGTCACGGCGTAGGGACCCGGGACCTCGGTGGCACCGTCTACCAAGCGTCGGACAGCGCGGCCCATGGCGTCGTAGACGACCAGCTTCACGTTCGCCACCGAGTAGAGCTCGTACGAGATGAGCGTGCTGGCGGTGAAGGGTGTGGGCCGTCCCGGTGCGAGCCGCAACGCGCGCGGCAGCGCGGGCGCAGGATCCACCGCCAGCAGTCCGGCGGCGTTGGCGCCGAACACCTTGAAGCTGAACGCCGGCGAGTAGGCGACGGCGTCCTGTGCGCCGGGGTCGTTCACGTACCAACGCCCGTGCAGCGTCTGGCCGATGAGTGATGCGTCGAGCGGGATGGCGAGCGTGGCCGAACCGAAGCCGGCGCCCGCACCGCTCCCCTGCAGCGTCACCTCGCTGCGCGCGAATGAACCCGCGGCAGGGATCACAGGCTCGGCCGGCGGTTCGGCCGCATCGATCACCAGCACCGCCGAGGCTCCGCCCAATGCGCCGTGGAGGCCGAGCGTGAACGACGGATTGCCCGAGAGCGGCGGCTCTACCGCCACGGGTGCCGGCACGCCGCCGCCGCTGCCCGCACGACCCACGCCCGTGACGACCGGCACCATCTCGGCCTCGGAATAGAGCGACGGGCGGTCGAACGGGAAGCGGCCATCGCGCACGCGCGAATCGGTGAGCGCGAAGCGCAGGAACGCCACCAGCGCCGCCTGCTGCACGGGACCGAGCCCGAGTGGTCGGATGACCGGCGGCTTGTTCGGCGCGGTGAAGTCGCCGCCGCGGTTGTAGAACGCGACCACGTCCTCGAGCCGCGAGAAGCGGCCGTCGTGGAAGTAGGCGGGACGCAGGCCGACGTTGCGCAGGCTGGGCGTCTTCATGGCGCCGAGGTCCGCGGCCAGGCCGGTCACCACGAAGCGGCCAGCGTCGTCGCTGGTGGGGCGCACGCCGATGTAGTGGAATCCGTTGTCGGAGAACAGCGAGCCGGCATGGCAGCCGGCGCAGCCGAGTCCACCGAACAGGTTCTGGCCCTGCTGCTGCTGCGGCGTGAGCACGGCTGTGCCGGCGATCACGGAATCGATGAGCGC
>JAYVCN010000337.1:0-5927 GCA_043749875.1 Candidatus Eiseniibacteriota bacterium
GCCACCTCGGCCGCGGCGGCGACTTCGGACTCCTCGTGTACGTCGGTGAGGATGGGCACGCCGAGTTCGCGGCTCACCCGCGACAGCACGGCCAGGCCCTCGTCGCCGGGCAGTCCCGCGAATGAGCGGCCACTCGAACGATTGGCCTTGCGATAGCTGGCCTTGAACACGAACGGCAGTCCGCGCTCGGCGGTCAGCGCCTGGAGCTTCGTGGCCACGGTCAGGCACAGCTCGGCGCTCTCGACGACACATGGGCCCGCCACCACCAGCAGGCGTGCTCCGCCCGCGCGGGCCCTGCCGATATCGAATGACCTCACTTGCGCGGCGCCTCGGCCGTCGCGTCGCGAGGACGTTCCACGGTCGCGGGCACATAATCGTTGTTGCCGAGCCGGGCCGCGCGCCGCTCGAGCGCCGCGCGTACGAAGTCGCGGAACAGCGGGTGCGGCTCGTGCGGACGGCTGCGCAACTCGGGGTGGAACTGCACCGCCAGGAACCACGGGTGGTCCGGCAGCTCGATGATCTCCACCAGTTCGCGCCCGACACACTTGCCCGACAGCACGAGACCGCGCGAGGTCAGTTGCTGAGCGTAGCGGTTATTCAGCTCGTAGCGATGGCGGTGGCGCTCGTTCACCTCGGGCGCAGCGTAAGCGCGCGCCGCGAGGCTGCCCGCTCGTAGCTCGCACTTGTAGGCGCCCAGACGCATCGTGCCGCCCTTGTCGGTGACGCCCGCCTGGTCGGCCAGCAGGTCGATCACCTTGTGCTCGCTCGCGGCGTCGAACTCGCTCGAGTTGGCGTCCGCCCAGCCCACGACGTGGCGCGCGAACTCGATGGTGGCCACCTGCATGCCGAGACACAGCCCGAAGTAGGGCACGCTCTTCTCGCGCGCGAACTGGACGGCCGCGATCTTGCCCTCGATGCCGCGCTCGCCGAAGCCACCCGGCACGAGGATTCCGTCCACGTCGCCGAGCAGCGTCGCGACCCCGCGCGACTCGAGGTCGGTGCTCTCGACCCAGCGCAGGTTCACGCGCGCCTTGTTTGCCGCGCCCGCATGCACGAACGACTCGATGATGCTCTTGTAGGCATCGCGCACGTGCGTGTACTTGCCGACGATGGCGATCTCGCACTGCTTCTCGGGCCGCGTGACGCGGCGCACGAACTCATTCCACGCGGTGAGGTCCGCAGGCCGCAGGCTCTTGTCCGGCAGCCCCAGCATGCTCACCACGAGATCATCGAGCCCGCCGTCGTGGAACACGCCCGGGACCTCATAGATGCTGCCCACGTCGGTGGCGGCGATGACCGCTTCGGTCGGGACATTGCAGAACAACGCGATCTTCTCCCTGACGTCGGAGCGCAATGGAGTTTCGCTCCGGCACAGGAGTATGTCCGCCTGGATGCCGATCTCGCGCAGCTCCTTGACCGAATGCTGCGTCGGCTTGGTCTTCACCTCGCCCGCGGCCTTGATGAACGGCACCAGCGTCACGTGCACGAACAGCACGTCCTTCCTGTGCTCGAGCTTGAGCTGGCGCACCGCCTCGAGGAATGGCAGCGATTCGATATCGCCCACCGTGCCACCGATCTCGACGATGTGGACGTCGGCCTCGGTGGTGAGCGACAACGACACGATGCGCTTCTTGATCTCGTCGGTGACGTGCGGGATCACCTGCACCGTCTGCCCGAGGTATTCGCCGCGGCGTTCGCGCGACAGGATGGAGTCGTAGATCTGGCCGGCGGTGACGTTGTGGGCGCGCGTGACCGACGCATGGATGAAACGCTCGTAGTGCCCGAGGTCGAGGTCGGTCTCGGCGCCGTCGTCGGTGACGAACACCTCGCCATGCTGGAACGGGCTCATCGTGCCCGGGTCGATGTTCAAGTACGGATCCAGCTTCTGGATGGTGACACGGAAGCCGCGCGCCTTGAGCAGCAACCCCAGCGACGCAGCGGCGATTCCCTTGCCGAGCGACGAGACCACACCCCCGGTGACGACGACGATCTTGGCCATGGCCTGCTCTCCTTACGGTCCGGCCTGCATGCTCTGACTTGAGAACAAAGTGAAAAGAATCTGCGTAACGGTCGAAATCGAAAAGACTTACTTCTGCTGCACTAGCCGCCACTCATCGCCAGGGGCGGTGGCCCGCGGCGTTCGAGCGCCGCCATCTGCTCGGGCGTGTCCACGCCCGCAAACGGCCGCTCTCCCAGCACCACCTTGATGCGCACGCCGCGCTCGACCGCGCGCAACTGCTCCAGCCGCTCCGCGAGTTCCAGCCTGCCCGGTGGCCACGACGCGAACGCCATCAGCAGCTCGCGACGGAAAGCATACACGCCCGCGTGCCGGAGCGCCGGACCGCCGCGCGAAGCCCCCGCGAGGTCGGCGCGGCTGAAGTAGAGCGCGAACCCCGCGTCGTCCACCACCACCTTGACCACGTTGTCCGACGCCATGGCCGCCAGGTCCGGCTCCTGATGCGCCACCGTGCCCATGGCGATCGTGTCGTCCGCGCGCATGGCCGCGACCAGCCGCGTGACCGCGCCCGTCTCGAGCTCCGGCTCGTCGCCCTGCAGGTTCAGGATGATGAGCGCGTTCGCTCGCCTGCGTGCGACCTCCGCCACGCGGTCGGTGCCGCTCGCGCACTCGGGCGACGTCATCTCGACCGCCGCGCCCCAGGTCCGCGCCGCCGTCGCGATGCGCTCGTCGTCCGTCGCCACGACGAGTTCATCGATGCCCTGCGCCGCGCGCGCGCGCTCCCAGACATGCTGCAGCATGGGCTTGCCCCACAGGATCGCGAGGGGCTTACCCGGAAAACGAGACGCGCCGTAGCGGGCGGGGATCACACCCAGGACGGCGCGGCGAGATTCAGCAGGACCCGTGAGCACGGGAAGGCAAAGTAGCACGGCCGGGGGGCGGGGGCGAATCGGAGGCGGCGAATCGGACGGGGCGAACCGGAGGGGGGGCGGACCGCGTCCAGATGGCGACGTTGCTCCGTGCGAGTTAGCATGAGCACGGAGGGAAACTCGTGACCGAGCATCTCGAGACCAAACGTGAACAGATCATCCAGGCCTGTGTCCGTCACGGGGTTGCGCGCCTCGACGTGTTCGGCTCGGCGCTGCGCGCCGACTTCCACCCCGAGGAAAGCGATTTCGACCTGCTCGTCGAATTCGCTCCCATGGAGGGAATGGAGCGCGTCGATGCCTACTTCGCGCTGCTTGCGGAACTCCGTCAGATCCTTGGGGACCGAGTCAACCTGGTGATGCTGGGTGCGGTCAAAAACCCCTACATCGCCGGCGAGATCTCCCGCACGAGGCAACAACTGTATGCCGCGTGATGCTCGCGCACATCTCTCCGACATCGTGGAAGCTTGTGTGGCGATTCAGAGCGCCAGTGCGGGTCGGACACTTGCGGACTACTTGCAGAGTCGACTGGTGCGCTCGTCCATCGAGCGCGAATTCGTCCTGATCGGGAGGCGCTCTCCTCGCTCGGTCGCCTCAGCCCCCCGCACTTCTCACGCATCTCGAGTGCCCGCCGCATCGTGGACTTTCGGAATCTGCTCACGCACGAATACCCGATGGTGGCGATGTACTCGTTCGCGACGGAGCTGGTACCTGTCCTCCTCATGGAGAGCGAGGCGGTTTTGCGCGGCTGGCCTTCGCTCTAATGCAGTTGAGACACCATCGCCGCCTTCGCGCATGTACGCGGAGCCTGCGTCGGTGTTTCCAGCGCGATGCGCCCTTCGCCCTACCCCTTCAGCTCCTTGATCATATCCGCCACGTCCTTCGCCGACTTCGCGAGCGAGGCCTGGTCGGCGTCCGAGAGCTTCAACTGGACGATCTTTTCCACACCTCCGCCGCCGAGGATGATGGGCACGCCGATGAACAGGTCTTTCAGTCCGTACTCGCCGGCCAGCGACACCGAGCACGGCACCAGCCGCTTCTGGTCGAGAAGAATCGCCTCGACCATCTCCACCGCCGACATCGCGGGCGCGTAGTAGGCCGAGCCGGTCTTCAAGAGCTTCACGATCTCGGCGCCGCCATCGCGCGTGCGCTGCACGATCTGAGCGAGCCGTTCGGGCGCGATGAGTTCCTCGACGGGAATCCCGCCCGCCACCGTATAGCGCGTCACCGGCACCATCGAGTCGCCGTGGCCACCAAGCACCATGGCCTGGATGTCCGAGCCGGAGATGCCCAGCTCCATCGCAAGGAACGCGCGGAAGCGCGCGCTGTCGAGGATGCCGGCCATGCCGATCACGCGCTGCCGCGGGAAGCCGGTGATATGCGAGAAATACCACGCCATCACGTCGAGCGGGTTCGTGACCACGACCACGATGGCATTGGGCGCATGCTGCTTCACCGCCTCGGCCGCCGGCTTGATGATGTCGGCATTGGCCTTCAGGAGATCCGTGCGCGACATGCCAGGCTTCCTCGGGAAGCCGGCCGTCATCACCACCACGTCCGCGCCCCTCACCGCCGCGAGATCGGTGGCGCCGGCCACGTGCGGGCCCTTGTGCCAGAGCGGCGCGGCCTCCTGCATGTCGAGCGCCTTGCCCTGCGGCATGCCCTCCATCTCGGGGCGGTCGATCAACGTCACGTCCGCCAGCCCACGCTCGGCGATGTACAGCGCGGCGCTCGCTCCGACGTTGCCAGCACCGATCACGGCGACCTTGTTCTTCATAGGGATCCCTCCGAAGTCACGAGGCTCCGCCCAGGGAGCCGGTCCGGGTCACAAGCGAATCGCCGCCACCGGTCGCGATGGACCAGCAGCGGCGGAGAGATTGGTCTTGCGCTGCCTCAGGCGGTCGCGGCCACCGCCGGCATCACGTGCACCTTCTTGCGCGTGCGGCCGGAGCGCGTGAACTGCACCTTGCCGTCGATAAGCGCGAACAGCGTGTCGTCCTTACCGCTGCCGACGTTGGTGCCGGCGAAGATCACGGTGCCACGTTGGCGCACGAGGATGCTGCCGGCGCGCACGGTCTCGCCGCCGAACTTCTTGACGCCGAGCCGCTGCGCACACGAGTCGCGGCCGTTCTTGGTCGAGGACTGACCTTTTTTGTGAGCCATGGAATTTCTCTTTCTCTCTTAGACCGAGATCGCGGTCACGCGGATTTTCGTGAGCTCGCTGCGGTAGCCACGGCGCTTGCGGTACTCGCGCCGGCGCTTGAACTTGAAGATCTTGACCTTTTCGCCGCGCAGGTGCTCGACGATCTCGGCCGAGACCGTGGCGCCTTTCACCGTGGGACGGCCCACGGAGATCTTGTCGCCGTCGCCCAGCAGCAGCACCTGGTCGAACTTGAGGCTCGCCCCGGGCTCACCGGCGTGCAGCGCGATGTTGAGCACCTCGTCCGGCGTCACCTTGGTCTGGATGCCTGCGATGTTCACGATCGCGTACATGGAAAAGTTGACTCCCTGGCCGCCACGGGACTACGTCCCGGAGCTTATGCTGTTGGGCCCGCCGGGTGGGATGCAGGCGGGGGCGCACCCCTCGCGTGACGGCCGGGGGGTGGAACATGGAGCGGGACTTTCTATCATGGGGTAATACAGGCTGTCAATCCGCTTCCCGACAGGAGCTTCCGCGCCTAGGCTCGGGGAGCCTCGACGCCACCAGCTGCCCCAACGAACGGCGCACCCGCAACCTCAGCCTCTCGCCCCCCTGGAGACCCAGCGACCCATGACGATACGCCCCGTGACACTCACCCTGCTCGCCCCACTGCTGTTGCTCATGGCATGCGCCCCGGGCGCACCGCCGCACTCGGCCGAGGCCCCACCCGCCGCGCCGGCGAGCGCCGCGGCCGAGCCGGCCCCGCTCCCGCGCGAAGCCAATCCGGATGACCCGCTGTGTGCACCGCTCCTGATCGACCAGGACTTCGGCTTCGGCACGCATGTCGTCATGCGCCGGCTGCCGAGCGCGGCCGACCTCGAGGACCTGCGCTTCATCACCGGGC
>JAYVCN010000338.1:0-9278 GCA_043749875.1 Candidatus Eiseniibacteriota bacterium
GACAAGGCGACCCAACTGGGCGGCGACGCGGCACGCATTCGCGTGCTGGCGCATGGCGTCGAGCGCATCGCCGCCGCGGCTGGCCCCTCGCGCGAGCTACCCGAACGCTTCGCGCTCTACGCGGGGCGGCTGTCCGAGGAGAAGGGCGTGCGGCTACTGCCCGCGGTCGCGCGCGCCATCGCGCCGGTGCCGCTGCTCGTCGCGGGGGGCGGGACACTGGAATCGTGGCTCCGCGGTCAGGCCGGCGGAACCCTCGAACTGCTCGGGCACCTCGCGGACGATGCGCTCGCCGTGGTGCGCGAGCACGCGAGCGTGGTGCTGGTGCCGAGCCTGTTCCCCGAGACGTTCGGCTACGCCGTCGCCGAGGCGCAGCTCGATGCGCGCGTGGTCGTGGCCTCGCGCATCGGTGCGCTCAGCGAACTCATCGCGCACGAGGTGTCGGGCCTGCTCGTGCCGCCAGGCGACGTGGCGGCGCTGGTCGCGGCCACGCAGCGGGCACTCGCCGATCCCACCGCGGCGCGCTGGGGCGAGGCAGCGCAGGCGCGCGCGCGTGAGGCTTTCGCGCCGGCCACCCATGCGCAGGGGCTGGTGCGCATCTACGAGGAGGCCGTGCGAGCATGAACGTGTCCGGCATGAACTGGATGCAGGTCGAGGAACGTCTGCGGCTCGACGATCGCGCCGTGCTGCCCATCGGCTGCACCGAACAGCACGCCTACCTGAGCCTCGCCACCGACAGCATCCTCGCGGAGCGCGTGGCGAACGAGGCGGCGCTACCGCTCGGGGTGCCGGTGTTCCCGGTGATGCCGTACGGCATCACGCCGAGCTTCATGGCCTACCCGGGCACGGTGTCGCTGCGCATCTCGACGCTCAATGCGGTGCTGGGCGACGTGCTCGATTCGCTCGAGCGCCACGGTTTCCGCCGCGTGCTGGTGGTGAACGGGCACGGCGGCAATGCGCCGGCAGGCGCGTTCGTGCAGGAGTGGCTCGCCGGACACGCCGGCATGCGCGTCAAGTTCCACAACTGGTGGAACGCGCCCAGGGTGTGGGCGCACGTGCAGGCGATCGATCCGCTGGCCTCGCATGCGTCGTGGATGGAGAACTTCCCGTGGACTCGGCTGCCGGGCGTGACCCCGCCCGACACGCGGAAACCCGCGGTGCCGTGGGCCGAGTGGGTCCATCTCGGGCCCGCCGCGATCCGCGAACGGCTGGGTGACGGCAACTTCGCCGGGCGGTATGTTCGCCCGGACGACGACATGGCCGCGCTGTGGAGCACGGCCGTGTCCGAGACGCGCGAGTTGCTCGAGTCCGGCTGGGACTGATCCACCGCGCGCACCGCGCACGGCACCCCTGTACCCATTCACATTGGAGGCCCCGATGAAGAAGCTGCTCGCGATGTTCGCGCTCGTGTCGCTACTCTCGCCGGCATTGGCCCTGGCCGAGGACGCCCCGGTCGGCATCCGTGGCGAGATCATGGCCAGCATGATGGACGCGGGCGGCAAGATCCAGGAGCTGGCCGGTGCGATTCCCGACGGCAAGTACACGTGGAAGCCCAACAAGGACGTGCGCTCGACCGGTCAGGTGTTCCTGCACGTGGTTGCGGCCAACTACATGCTGCCGTCGCTGATCGGCGTCAAGTCGCCTATGGGCATGGACGAGCTGATGAAGCTTGATTCACAGACCATGGAGCCGGCGAAGATCCGCCAGATGCTCAAGGACTCCTACGCGTGGGCGTTCAAGGCGGTTTCGGACACGCCGGACTCCGAGCTCGAGACGCAGATGGACCTCTTCGGCCACAAGATGACCAAGCGCGCGGGCATGCTGGCCCTGGCGTCGCATTCGCACGAGCACCTGGGCCAGCTGATCGCTTACGCCCGCTCGAATAACATCACGCCGCCGTGGACCGCGCGCGAGCAGATGGAGCAGAAGAAGAAGGCCGACGAGAAGAAGTCGGCTTCGGGGAAGTAGGCGCATCGCCGGAACCGTCGGCGCTTCGTGATCTCGGCTCGGAGTCGAACACCGCCGTTCCGAAGCGCCGCCGGTGCAACACCGAACCGGGCGCTTGGGTGATGGGCTTTCGCCGAGATACGCATGGCCAGGCTGACAGCAACCTCCGCGCACCGTCCCACGCGCACTCATGGGCAGGCTTGGACGTGGCGGCTTGTGACATTGCTCGCGTGTGCCGCAGCGGCCCACCTGCTGCTCAGCCCGCTCGGGTTCACCCTCACGGATGATGGCTTTGTCCTGGCACAAAGCCGTCGAATACTCGCCGGCGAGATTCCGCACCTCGACTTCATTTCGATCCGCCCCGCCGGAAGTGCCTATCTGCATGTCGTGGACCTGCTGCTCGGGGGCGAGCACACGTTCCTGGTCTCCAGGTTGATCTACTGGGTCGAGGTCGCGATCACGTGCTGGGCCTGGCTCGAGATCTCGCTCGCTCGCAATAACTTCCGGCTCAATGGGCTTGGCTCTCTACCGTACGCGATGCTCGCATTCATGCTGTCGACACACGCGTTTCCGCCGATGGCCTGGTACACGGTGGACGGCGTCGCGCTCGCCTCTCTCGGCTTCTTGCTCAGCGGTCGCCGCGACCGCGCAAGCTGGATCGGGTATGGGCTCATCGGGGCTGCGGCCGTGTGCAAACAGAACTTCCTACCGCTGGTCCCCTTGGCGGTGCTGCTTCAGGGTGACGCGCGCCGGCCTTGGGCTTGGGTCGCAGGGCTGTTCGTGCCGGCGCTCTACATCTCCGCCATGGTCATACTGGGTGCGGCCCATGAGATGAGCGGGCAGCTCACCGCGGTGACGGGTTTGTTCGAGAGCGGGCTCAAGCCCTACACGAATACGCTGTGGTTCCCAGCAGGAGTCGGGCTCGGCGCCCTGGTCACGAGCGCAGTACGACGGGACCGGCTCGGAGCCCGCATGCCCGCGTCCGCAGTCCCCTGGCTTGCGCTTGGACTCAGCTGGTCAATTCTCGTATTCAGCGCCCGGCACGTGAATGCTGATGAATTCCGATTCATCGACCATGACGCGTTCCTGCTCTTTGGCATGGTCGGCGGATTCACGCTGGCTTCGCTCGGAGGCGGGGCGTACTCGGCGGTCTGCCGGGCGACAACGTTCGTGCTCGCGCTGGGCTGGTGCAGCGGGATCTCGCAGGGCTACCTGACGCCGGCGCATGTGTGCGGTCCACTTGTCACAAGCCTCACCCTGGGCCTGGTCGGGCTCTTCGAGCAGAGCTCGCGCGAACGCGCCCTACGAGTGGGGATCGTGTCCGCGGCCGTCGCGGTCGTCCTTGTCGCACCGCAATGGTGGTCGGCGCGACGAGATCACATCCACGAGGAGGGCACGGCGCCCACGCTCACCCACGACCTGGGAGGCGTGCTGCCTGGTGGCAGCGGGATTCGCACCGATGACAGCACCTACTCCATGCTCGCGGACCTACGCCTCAACGTGGACCGGCTGAAGGGTGGGCGGTACGCGATCCTCGTGGACGGGCCGGGATGGTGGGCCTGTGCGGCGCAACGCAACCCGCTGCCTGCGGATTGGCCTGAGGCGATGGAACTGTGCACGGAGCCGCTCCAGGTGCGCCTCACCGGCAGCATCCTTGAGCAGCGTGGTCGGATCGCCATACTCGTCCAGAAGGCAAGGGCCGGCGTCCTGAGCAAGAGGTTCGTGCCGATGGGAGACGGCAACCTCTTCTACGGGGCAGCGCTGTGGACGATCCACAACCTCCGGCGCGAATCCGAAACACGGTACTGGGAGGTGTATCGCTGAAAGGCGGCGTCGCAACGAGCGTTGGATCTGCGCGACAAAGAGTCACCGCTGCAGCCCGAACTCCCACTGTTCGAGCCCGTCTTCAAGCTGCACACCCAGCGCGCAGACGACACGGTTGACGAGGTTGTAGAGCGCCGCGATCTCGGTGGACTTGAGGATCGCGGTGTCGTCGAAACCGTATTCGCGCATGCGTTCGATGTCGGCCTGCGTGCGCTCGGCGGGCTCGCACGTCAGCGCGACGGCGGCGTCGAGCAGGATGCGGTCGCGGGCGGCGAGATTGGCTTCGCGATAGTCGCGGGCCACGGCCCGGGCGAGTTCCTCACCGGCGGCGAGCGACAGCTTCGGGCCATGGTGCGCCACGCAATAGCCGCAGCCGTTCGTGGCCGACACGACCACGGCGAGCATCTCGGCCTGCGCGCGTGTGAGCGGTCCGGGTTCGGCCATGACCGCGCGGTAGTGGTTGTGGAGCGTGCCGAGCCCTGAGGGGTCGCCGCCCCAGGCCTGCCACAGGCGTGCGACGCGACCGGAGGTCGCGTGCGACGCGATGCGTTCGTAAACGGGTGCCAGCGTCGTGCCTGCCTGCTCGGGTGCGACGTCTTGGATCCAGCTCATGACAGCCTCCTGTGAGGTGGCGCGTCATGCTAGTGGAGCGTTAGTCCCGACGCACGCCGGCGGGAGATGTGCGGGGTGGCCCGAATCCACTACGCTCAGGGTATGCGTACTCCGCTCCGCATCCTGGGTCTGGTGAGCGCGCTTGCCGGCGTGGTGCTCGGGGCGGTGGTCCTGCACCGGTCGTTCGGCCTGCCCATGTGCGTGAGCCCGAGCGGCGGGAGCGTGGTCGCCACCCCGGACGACGCGGGCGAGGACGTGGTCGGGCGCGCGCTGCGGCTGGCCGCCATCGACACCACGAAGAAGCGCGAGTGGGTGGACCTGATTCCCGACCTCGACCTGGCCGCGATGACGCCGGCCCAACGCGGGACGCTCATGCGCATCGCCAACGGCCGTGCCTGCACCTGCGGCTGCGGGTTCACGCTTGCGGGCTGCCGTCGCTTCGACACTGAGTGCGAGTTCAGCGGGCCGCGCGCGAGCGCGCTGTACGACTCGGTGCACACGGGGAAGCTCACCCGCGCGGACGGCTATCGGGAGCGGCCCGCCAGCCGCTGACGGCGGCTGGCCCGGCCCGGGCCCCGCCATGCATTCCGGTTCTGCCGCGATCCAGGTGCTCACTCATTCCAGCGCTTGCAGCGCGCGAACCTACCGGGATACCCTGCACCTCTACCCCATTCAAGACCCCGGAGCCGGTCGCGCGCTCCGTGCAGTCCCCTTCGCCTCGGAGGTGTCCCATGGCTTGGAAAGACCTGACCCCGAAGACGTTCGCTTCCATCCGGGAGCTGACCGGCATCTCGGCCCGGACGCAGGAAGAGCACTACGAGCTGTACAAGGGCTACGTCGGCAAGGTGAACGAGATCCAGAAGAAGCTCGACGCGGTGGACCGCACGACCGCGAACCAGATCTTCAGCGACCTGCGTTCGTTGCGCGTGGACTACTCGTTCGCGCTCGGCGGCATGAAGAACCACGAGATCTTCTTCGGTCACCTGGGCGGCAAGGGCGGCACGCCCAGTGGCCGGCTCAAGGAGCAGATCGAGCGCGACTACCCGTCCTACGACGCGTGGCTCGCCGACTTCAAGGCCTCCGGCCTCGCGGCGCGCGGCTGGGTATGGCTCGCCTACGACCATGACCTGTCCATGCTCACCACGGTGGTCGGCGACGCCCAGAACACGTTCCCGATCTGGAACGCCACGCCGGTGCTGGCGCTCGACGTGTACGAGCACGCGTACTGGATCGACTACGGCCGCGCGCGCGCCAAGTACATCGACGCGTTCTTCAACAACCTCGACTGGAGCGTGGTGGCCGCGAATCTCGACCGCGCGTTGTCCATGCAGCCGGCGACGAAGTAACGCTCATCCCGACCCGCCTCTTGGGCGGGTGCCCCCGCGCTCCGCGCGGCCTCACGCTTCGTGACGGGCCCCTTCGACCGGGGGCCCGCACGATTTTTCAGGAGGATCAATGGCCATCGCGACGCTGCTGCCGGTGATCGGCAAGACGGCACCGGATTTCTCGCTGCCCGGGACGTCGGGCCAGACCGTGACGTTGCGGCAGTTCAAGGGCAAGAAGACCGTGGTGCTGTACTTCTATCCCAATGATGAGACGCCGGGTTGCACCAAGGAGGCGTGCGGATTCCGCGACGTGTCCGCGCAGTTCGAGGCGGTCGGGGCGGTGATCCTGGGCGTCTCGACCGACGGCATGGAGTCGCACCTCAAGTTCCAGACCAAGCACAAGCTGCCGTTCGAGCTGCTGTCCGACCCGGAGGCCGCGACCTGTAAGGCTTACGGCGTGTGGAAGCTGAAGAACTTGTACGGCAAGAAATCCCTGGGCATCGAGCGCACCACGTTCGTGATCGACAAGACCGGCCGCATCGCGCAGATCTATCCCAAGGCGAAAGTGGACGGGCACGTCGCGGACGTGCTCGCATTCCTGACCGAGGACTGAACGCTCGCGGCGGGGCGGTGGGCGTCAGCCGCCTCCACCCGCAGCGCGCGTCGACCAACATGGACTGGGCCCCCAAGCGGCCGGTGCCGGTGCTCCCGCTCCCCGGCGTGGTGATGTTCCCGAACGGCGAGATGAGCCTGCGCGTGTTCGAGCTGCGCTACCGCACCATGGTGCGCGACGCGCTCTCGAGTGAACGGCTGGTGGCGCTGGCGACGCTGTCGCCGGGCTGGGAGCAGGACGCGCAGGGCAGCCCGCCGTTTCACGAGTTCGGGTGTGTGGCGCGCTTCGAGGAAGTGGAGTGGCTGCCGAACGACCATTACGACCTGCGCGTGCGTGGCACGATGCGCGTGCACTTCGGGCGCGTCGTGCGCGAGTTCCCCTATCGCGCGTGCACCGTGGAGACGATGCCGGACGCGCCTTACACCGAGAGCGACCCACTCGCGACCATGGCGCGCCAGGACCTGCTGACGGAGCGTGCGCGACTGGCCCCGCTCGGGCTCGACGTTTGGCTCGCACCGCCGGTGTTCGACGCCACCGCGCCGCTGTCCATCGTGGTGGGGACGCTGGCCACCGCGGCGCGTATCTCGGCGGACGAAAAGCTGGCGCTGCTGGCGGAGGACAACGTCGTGGAACGCGCCCGGCTCCTGCGCGCGCGCCTGCGCCTGCTCGGAGTGCTTGGCCCGCCGCCGCCTCCTGCGCTCGGAAGGAATTAGGCGCAGCTGGCGGCGTGGACGCTGCTGGCCCCGCGGATTAGAGTGGCCGCCATGCGATTCCCCGCTGAACCCTTCCGCATCAAGGTCGTCGAGATGCTGCGCCGCGTGACGCGCGAGGAGCGCGAAGCGGCGATCCGCGAGGCCGGGCTCAACATCTTCGCCGTGCCTGCGGACACCATCTACGTGGACCTGCTCACCGACAGCGGCACGTCGGCCATGAGTGATCAGCAGTGGGCCGGGCTCATGCTCGGCGACGAGTCGTACGCCGGCAGCCGCAACTTCTTCCACTTCCAGGCGGCGGTGCGCGAGATCTTCGGCTACCAGCACATCATTCCCACGCACCAGGGGCGCGTCGCCGAGAACCTGCTGTTCTCCACGATCTTGAAGCCCGGACAGGTGGTGCCGAGCAATATCCACTTCGACACCACGCGCGCGAACATCGAACACCAGGGCGCCGAGGCGGCCGATCTGGTGATCGACGAGGGGCTCGACCCCTACGCGCGGCACTCGTTCAAGGGCAACCTGGACCCCAGCAAGCTGGACAAGCTGCTCACCGAGCGCGGCGCCGAGAAGGTTCCGCTGGTGATGATCACCGTCACCAACAACTCGGGCGGCGGCCAGCCGGTGTCCATGGCCAACGTGCGCGCCGTGCGGCAGGTGTGCCAGCGCCATGGCGTGCCGCTGTTCTTCGACGCCTGCCGCTTCGCCGAGAACTGCTACTTCGTGCAGCAGCGCGAGAGTGGCTACGCCAACCAGTCGGTCACCGAGATCGCGCGCGAGCTGTTCTCGCTCGGCGATGGCTGCACCATGAGCGCCAAGAAGGACGGGCTCGTGAATATCGGCGGCTTCCTGGCGTTGAACGACGCCGAGTGGGCGCAGCGGCTCACCAACCTGCTCATCCTGATCGAAGGTTTCCCGACCTATGGCGGCCTCGCCGGACGCGACCTCGAAGCCATCGCGCGGGGCCTGCGCGAGGTGCTGAACGAGGACTATCTCGCGTTCCGGATCGGGCAGGTGGCGCACCTGGGCGAGCTGCTCGAACAAGCCGGCGTGCCGATCGTGGTCCCGGTCGGCGGGCACGCGGTCTACATCGACGCACGGCGCTTCCTCGAGCATGTGCCGCAATCGCAATTCCCGGGGCAGGCGCTGGTCGTGGCGCTCTACCGCGAGTTCGGCATTCGCGCGGTCGAGGTCGGCAGCCTGATGTTCGGCCACCGCGACGCCAGCGGGCGTGACGTGTTCCCGCAGCTCGACCTCGTCCGCCTCGCCGTGCCGCGCCGCGTCTACACCACCGAGCACATGCGCTATGTCGCCGACTCGGTGATCCAGCTCCACCGCGAACGCGACAAACTACGCGGCCTCAAGCTGACCTACGAAGCACCCGTGCTCCGCCACTTCACCGCGAGACTCGAAGAGATCAGCGACATCCCCGTCGGCAACTCCACACGATGAGGTTTTGTGCGACAGCCGCGACGCTGTCAAGCGGTGGGGGGTGGCCCATTCGCGAGTGGGGCCGCTTGCCGGGGTCCCCGCGAGGGAATGGGCCACCCCCCACCGCGGTCCCCCGCAGGCGTATCGCCAGAGCCACAGCCTGAGGAGAGAGCGATGAAAGTCTTCGACAAAGGTTTCACACTGACCTGGCTGGGCCATTCTGCCTTCCATCTCGTGACGCCCAGAGGCAAGCACCTGCTCATCGACCCGTGGCTCGAGGGCAACCCCATGGCGCCGCTGGGTGACACGCCCATCACGCACGTGGACGCCATGCTGATCACCCACTCGCACAGCGATCACGCCGGCGACGTCGTGCGCCTGGCGCGCAAGTTCCGCTGCAGCGTGGTCGCCATCTTCGAGGCCGCCGGCTGGTTCGAGAAGCAGGGTGTCGAGAACTGCGTCGGCATGAACAAGGGTGGCACGGCGCAGCTGCACGGACTCAAGGTCACCATGACCAACGCCACGCACTCGAGCAGCTTCGACACGGCGGACGGCCGCCAGTACGGCGGCGACCCGGCCGGCTTCGTGGTGACGCTCGAGAACGGCGCCAGCCTCTACTTCGCCGGCGACACCGGCCCGATGATGGACATGCAGATCATCGGCGACCTGTACCGCCCCGACGTGTCGGTGCTGCCGATCGGCGACCTGTACACCATGGGCCCGCGCGAGGCCGCGTACGCCGCGCGCCTGCTGCGCTCGCCCTACATCGTGCCGTGCCACTACGGCACGTTCCCTGCTCTGACCGGCACGCCGGAA
>JAYVCN010000339.1:0-2623 GCA_043749875.1 Candidatus Eiseniibacteriota bacterium
CGAACGCCGAGCGAGGGAAGCGCAGGGATGCGCTGACCGAGCGGTCGCCTTGGCGAGAGCACGCCTCACCCCGGCGACGACTATCGAGATAGACTGCTACGTCAGTGCCGGGTGCCGTCTGTGGTGCTTGGTCCGGGACTGGTAGAGCTCGCCGAGGTCGAACAGTGTCGCCTCAGCGAAGGGAGAACCGACGATCTGGAAGCTTGCCGGCATGCCCGCCTTCCCGAAACCTGCCGGCAGGGCGAGGCCCGGCAGGCCACAGGCCACGGCCAATGCTCCCACCGGGTCGCCGTACGGCAATGCCTCGTTCAGGTCCTGGTCCACCGGTGGCGCCACGCTCATGAAGTTCGGCGTCACGATGACGTCGTAGCGTTCGAGGAAGTCGCGCATCGTGCGCTGGATCGATTCGCGGACGCGCATCGCCTTCATCGCATCCGCCCCGGTGATCGACTCCGCGATCTCGCGCTGGCGCGGGGCCATGTCGTCCACCAGCTGGCCCACGCGGCCGTCGTTCAAGAACGGGTCGAACGCCGCCAGCGCCTCGACGGAGATGAGCAGCCCGGACACCTCGCTCGCCGGCACGGCCGGCAGCTCCGCGGTCTCCAGTTGCAACCCCGCGGCGCGCAGCTCGGCCACCGCCGCGTCGAACGCCGCGTGCACCTCGGGTTCGCCGACCTTGGACCAGTCGAGCGGCACCAACGCCGCCTTGAGCTGGCGGAGCGCGCGGCCGCTGCCGCGATCGAGCCGCGTATGCTCGCTGGCGGACGAGGGGTCGCGCGGATCGGCGCCGGCAATGGCGGTGAGCACGCTGCGGCAATCTCCCACCGAGCGCGCCAACGGGCCGACCTTGTCGAACGTGTAGGCGCCCACCATGCCGCCGGCACGCGACACGAGACCGTAGGTGGGGCGGATGCCGGTCAGCCCGCAGAACGCACTCGGGCACAGGATGGAGCCCCACGTCTCGGTGCCGAGCGCGAACGTCGCGAGGCCCGCGGCCACCGCGGCGCCGGAGCCCGACGACGAGCCGCCGGTCCAGCGCGACGGATCCCACGGGTTGCGCCCGGGGCCGCTCGCGGACGCGTTCGCAAAGCGGTAGCCGAGACAGCCCGCGAACTCGACCATGGCGGTTTTGCCGAGCAGTACGGCGCCGGCCTGCTCGAGGCGATCGACCACGGTGGCGTTCTCGGCGGGGACGCGATCGCGCAGGAACTTCGTGCCCCACGCCGTGACGATGCCCTTGGTGTCGAACAGGTCCTTGGCTGCGTAGGGCACGCCGTGCAGCGGCCCGCGGTATTTGTTGGCGTGTAGCTCACTCGCGGCGCGTTGCGCCTGCTCGAGCGCGAGTTCCGGCGTGGGTCTCTCGAACGAGTTGAAGCGAGCGTTCATGCGCTCGATGCGGTCGAGGAAGCCGCGCGTGAGTTCGACCGGGGACAGTCGGCCGGCGCGTAGCTCGGGGGCGAGTTCCTCGGCGGTGGCGAACCAGACGTCGTCCTTGAGCATCGCCTACTTCTCCCGCTGGCGGGTGCGCTGCGGACGGAACACCACCGGCAGATCGCCGCCGGGCGGGAGCGGGTGCTCGCGCAGCGTCTTCAAGGTGGCGAGCGTGCCGGCGCGCTGGCGATCGAACTCCTTCTGCGCGGCGGTCGGAGGCGGTGCGGGCGGCAGCGGCTTCTGCGCCGGCGCGCTCGACTTCTTATGCCGCGTGCCGCTGGCCGCGGCGGCCAGCGCCGGCCGCGCGAGCAGCACCGCAGAACCCGCCGCCACCATGGTCACGAACCCGCGGCGCGTGAGCGCCTGCCCGGGGCTGGCCTTCCGGCGTGCCGTCATGAACGCACCTCCCGAGTGAGCGAACGGCCCTCGAACGACGCCAGACGCTGGCGCATGTCGCCGGGGCAGGGGATGCTCTGCTTGGTCGCGTAATCGTAGAACACCTGCACGGATTTCGCCTCCACCACCAGCCGCTGGCTGATGATCTCGCGGATCACGTAGTCGAACCCGAACGACTTCTGGCCAACGTACGCACATCGGATGCACAGCTCCAGCGTCTCGTGCATGAGCGCCTCGGAGCGGAAGTCGACCGCGACGTGCGCGAGGATGAACGGCACGACGCGGTAGTTGTCGTCCTGCTTGAATGCGCGCCAGTACTCCTGACGCGCCACCTCGAGATAGGTGACGTAGACCGCGTTGTTGATGTGCCCCATCGCGTCGGTGTCGCGGAAGCGCGGCTTGAGCGGCGCGACGATGGTCCAGCGTTCGGTGCTCGCCAAGGAAGTCTCCTTAGAACCCGTTCATGGGCATGAGGAACACCGGTCGCGTGCGAAACCAAGGTTCCACCAGCTCGGCCGCGCCGCGCAGATCCTCGACCAGCCCGCGCTCAGCCGCCACCACGGGACTCACGGCGCCGGCGACCACAATCGCCAGCGCCTCGACACTCGCGGTCAGCCGCGGCAGCTTGTCGCGGCTCGCGGCCTGGCGCGCCGTCTCCGCGCGCACGGTCAGGTGGCCGTCGCGCGCGTGCACCCGCCAGGCGCGTGCATTCGATTGAATCACGTCATCGCGCACGTCGATGATCAACTCGCCACGTGCAGCTGGGGCGACCGGCAGCGACTCGAGCGCGCTCTTC
>JAYVCN010000340.1:0-5186 GCA_043749875.1 Candidatus Eiseniibacteriota bacterium
ACGCTCGTCGAGAGCCCGGCCTTGAGCGAGTCGATCGGCGGCGGCGGTGGGGGCGTTGGCGCGTTCGGATCGGTGACGTGGAAGGCAAATCCGAACAGGCGTTCGATCGCCAGCGATGGCACCTGGATGTGCAGGAGTCCGAGGTGATCACCCGCCGCGGGCGTGCCGAGATCGAACGGGTACTCCCACACGCGCGTGGTGTCGCCGCATTCGGGCGTCGTCGCGAGCGACAGCGACAGATTCTCCGGGTCCGCACTGCTCGCGTCCGCGAGCGTTCCGCAGTTGAACGGATAACGCCCGCGGAATCGCACCTGCACGTGGTCACCGAGCTGCGGCGCGCCCGGCGTGACCTCGATGAAATTGACGAGCGTGGTGATGCTGTCCACCGGCGGCACGCCGGGGCCGGGGGGCGGAGGCGGAGGCGTGGTCACGACCACCTCGAACGGCACGGTGACCTCCTCCACGTTCGGGTAGAGCGTGCCGTTCTGCACCGTGGCTCGCACGGTGAGCGTGTGCATGCCGGCGGTGAGCACGCCGATCTCCCAGCCCGCGGTCCACGTGCTGCCCGAGTCGCCGCACGTGCGCTTCGGCTGGATTGAGATGCGCACGTGCGCCGAGTCGACGAGCTGCGCGTCGTAGAGCTCCCAGCACGAGTCCGAATACGCCGCCGAGAGCAGGAATGAGGTCGGGGTGGCGTCGTTCGGTCGCTCGGGGAAGAACGCGAGCCCCTGCACATGCGGCAGGAGCGGATAGGTCCAGGCCGAGGCCGTGCGAGCGGGGAAGCAGAGCGCGAGCAGGCCGACGCCCACGAGAGTGCGCGTGAAGCCGCGCCAGTTCCGAGTCTGTCCCAGCATGTTCACCTCCTGCAGCTCGACCGCCCCAGTGCCCCAGTTTGCGCTCTGCACAGCCTACAACCCCGCATGGGCGCGCAAGGTCACGGAAAATCGTCGAGGAATCGTTTCCTCAGCTCTGGCGTGGGCCGCCGGCAGCGGTCTGCACGTGGCGACAGCTAGTCGACCGACGGATCGAGCGGCAGGCCGGCGAGGTGGCGGCGGAGCATGTCGAGCGCGGTCTGCGTCGCGCGTTCGCGCACGGTGGCGCGCGTGCCCATGAAACGGTGCACGCGCACGGCCTCGCCGAGCGGCGACGACACCGCGATGAACACGGTGCCCACCGGTTTGTCGTCGCTGCCGCCATCGGGCCCGGCGATGCCGGTGATGCTCACGCCGATCTCGACACCCGACTTCTCACGCGCGCCGCGCGCCATCTGCTCGGCGATCGGCGCGCTCACCGCGCCGTGCGTGCTGAGTACGTCGGCGGAGACGCCGAGCAGCTGCAGCTTGGCGTCATTGGAATAGGTGACGAACGAGCGCTCGAGGTAGCGCGATGAACCGGGCACGTCGGTGAGTCGCTTGGTGAGCAGCCCGCCCGTGCACGACTCCGCCGCGGCGATGCGCCAGCCGCGCGCCACCAGTTGATCGCTCACCTCTTCTTCCATGCTGCGGGTGCCCTCGGCGTAGATGACGCCGCGGATTTTCTTGACGAGCTCGCTGTACGCTCGCTCCGCCGTGTCTCGTACAAGAGTCGCGTTGCCGCCCACGACGGTGACGCGCAGGTCGACGCCGAACCAGCTCGGCAGGTACGCCAGCGTCGCGCCCGGCCACGGGTCGGGCAGGTTGCCGATCTTCTCGTGCAACTGGCTCTCGAACAGCCCGAACGTGCGCAGCGTGAAGCTCTCCACCGTCATGCCGCTGCGTTCGCGCAGCCACGGAACGACATACTCGCGCGCCAGCGCTTCCAACTCTTGTGGCGGGCCCGGCAGCAGGATGACCGGCTTCCTCCGGTATTCGATCAAGATGCCCGGCGCCGCGCCGACCGGGTTCGGCCAGACTTCCGAACCGCGCGGCACCAGCGCCATCGTCTCCACCGACGCCGGGAGCTTCCTGCCCGCGCGCTTGCCGCGTTCGCGGATGTGCTTCAAGACGCTCTCTTCTAATTGCAGCGGCCGGTTGAGCGCGGTGGACACGGCCTTCCGCGTGAGGTCGTCGGGCGTGGGCCCGAGGCCGCCCGTCATGATGACCGCGTCCGCGCGAGAGAGCGCAAGCTTCAACGCCTCGCCGATACCCTCGGCCGTGTCGCCGATGGTGCTGTGGAACGCCACCACCACGCTGGCCTCCTCGAGCGCGCGCGCCAGGAACACGAAGTTCGTGTCGAACGTGCGGCCCGACAGGACCTCGTTGCCGATGGTGACGATCTCGATGCGCATGGGGGCGTCCGTGCAGGAGGAGCAGCTCTCAGCAGAGCACGGACTCTGACGCAGCTGTGGGGCGGCAGCAAGCGAGGCGCATTCGGCTCGCTCCTTCGCAGCCCTGACCCTCAGCCTCCCGGCGTCCGCCGGCCCACATGGAACGTGAAGCACGCCCGCCCGGCGCCGTGTCGCCAGAACGGATTCACGCCGGCGCCGTAGGGTCCGAGCGAGCTCGCAACGTCGAACGTGGCGCACAGCACAAACGTCGTCGAGTCCAGGGCGCGATAGTCGTAGAACGTGCCTCGTGCCGGATCGGAGAGCTGCACACGCCGCATGCGCGTATCGTCGCCGATGAGGTCCGCAAGCCGGTCCGGCAGGCGCCCGGTGAGCTCATGCGTGTCGTTCACGGCCTCCGACAAGGTCTGCAGGTCGTTCACGCGCCGCTCGTCGAGCGCCTCGCGCCGCGCGGTTGCCGGGGCGCCCGCGACGTACAGGCCGAGCGCGATGACCAGCACCACCACCGCGCCCGCGGCACGCGCCAGCCACGACGGCGCGACGCGCTTCGGTGCATCGTCCTCGTCGCGACGCAGTTCGCCCATGTAGTGCGTGAACAACCATCCGGCGATGGCTCCCACCACGGCGGCCTTGCTCACGAATCGCGCGGTCAGCTCGCCCTTGAGGAGCCCCAGCAACACTATGATGAAGTCGCCGATCAGCACGCACGCGGTATTGAACAGCGTCAGGTACGTGAGCCAGCGCCGCACACCCGAATTGCGCTTCTCGGAATCGCGGGCCACGGCGCGGCCGGTGACGCGAGCGGTGAGCAGGTAGACCGGGAACGCCACCAGCAGCGATGCGACGCCGAGTCGCACCCATTCGCGCCTCGGACCGATGGCCGATTCCACGAACGCCGGGTCGGGCCACGTGCGCTCGATCCACGCGAACAGGATGGCGCCGACGTGATACGCCACGAGATACAACGAAACGAACAGCAGCAGGTAGAGGAACGCCTCGCGCGGCGACACGCCCACGCGCCGCCTCGGCACCGGCAGGCCGAGCATGGAGTTCCAGCGCTTGGCCGATGAGTTCGGCTACGCCGACTTGCGCCGTCGCGGGACTCCGGGCAGAAACCGAATATCGAGCCGTCGATCGAGTGCGGTGCAGATTCGTTGCAGCAGGCGCAATGAGTGCCCTTCGTAGTCCGACGCCTCGAGACGCGATATGACCGAGTGGCTCGTGCCAACCTTCGAGGCGAGTTGGCGCTGGGTGAGGCCTGCGGCGGTCCGCAGGTCGTAGATCTCCTGGGCGATCCTGGAGCTGAGGCGGGCTGATTCTACCGCCGCCTCCTGCTCCGGGCGCCCGGCGATGTAGCGGTCATACAGGATCTCCAGCCCATCGCTCGTCGGGCGGAGCTTTCGTGTCGCCATGGTCAGTCCCTCCGATGAGCATGTGTCGCGGGATCGGTCTCGAAGCGTCGCCTTCGTTCCGCTGCGCGATCGATCTCGATGGCCGGCACAGTCGCTTGCTGCTTGGTGATCCCGTGCGAGACGACGACCACCTGCTGGCCGTAGAAGAAGTACAACAACCGGTAATTCACGCCCCGATGTTGGGCACGCAACTCATGGATGCCATCGCGTAGATAATCGGTGTGCGGTCGCCGCAGCAGGTGCCCGTCCTTCACGAGCAACTCGATCTTCTCGTAGCAGCGAATCCGCGCCTTGTCCGGTAACTGGTCGAACCATTCGAGAATCCCGACCTGACCGCTCTCCTCCCGGTAGAACACCACGCTAGGCATGACTGCACCGCGTGGTTGAGTTTAGCAAAATTGCTAAACCCGTCAAGCGGAGACCTCCAAGCATGGGCTTGGCTCCATTCTGGCCCAGGGGCCGGCCGATGCTCGGAGGCGGCCGCAGTCTGCCGCCGGAGGGCACCGTATGTCGAGCCGCAATATCCCCTGCCCCGGGCTGCGAAATCGCCCTTGCGCCCGTCCCGGACCATGCCTATAGTTAACGACATGGTTAACCGTAAACCCGACCCGCTCGACGCCGTGTTCTCGGCCCTGTCGCATCCCGCACGCCGCCACATGCTGGAGCGTCTGACGGCTGGCGCCGCCAGCGTCGGCGAGCTTGCCGAGCCGTTCAAAATGTCCGCGCCCGCCATCTCGCGGCACATGCGCGTGCTGGAGGGCGCGGGGCTGGTCGTGCGCGAACGCGACGGGCGGCTGCACCGCATGGACATGGCCGGCGGCGCGCTCGTCGAGGCGCTCCACTGGCTCGACCGCAACCACCGCTTCTGGAGCAAACGTCTCGACCGGCTGGCCCAGTTGCTTGAGAATCCCGACGCCGCTCCACCCGCCCCAACGGAGGACCCCGCATGGCCACGCAGCCCAGCACCGGCTTCGCGCTCACGCTCGAGCGTGCGATCGCCGCGCCGCCCGAACGCGTCTTCGACGCGTTCACGCAAGCCGAGACACTAGCGCGCTGGTTCGCGCCCTCTGACGAATACCAGTGCATCGTCCACGCGCTGGACGCGCGCGTGGGCGGCCGCTACCGGTTAGAGCTGAAGCACAAAGGCGGGAACGTGCACATCGTGGGCGGCGTGTTCGAAGCAGTCACCCGCCCGACGCGGCTGGCCTATACATTCAAGTGGGAGAACAATCCCGATTTCGGCGACAGCCGCGTGACCGTGCAGTTCGAGAAGTCCGCCACGGGCACGAGGCTGGTGCTCATCCAGGAACAGCTTCCCACGGCCGAGGCGCGCGACGCGCACACGCACGGCTGGAACGGCAGCCTCGACCGGCTCGTCAAGAGCTTCTGATCGCCCCGCATCACCGGCAGCGCAGGCAACGAAAAGTACCCACCCGAACCGGAGGACAGCACCATGGCCAACACGACCACCACCCCGACCACCGAACGCGAGCATTACCTCGCCACGTTCG
>JAYVCN010000341.1:0-4009 GCA_043749875.1 Candidatus Eiseniibacteriota bacterium
CTACACGGGCTGGAGACGCAGCGAACTGACGGGATTGGAATGGCGTCGCGTGAGCTTCGAGCGTGGCGAGATGTGGCTCGACACGTCGAAGAACGGCGAAGGCCGCACGTTCCCGCTCTCGGCGCATCCTCGCGTCGAGGCGGTGCTGAGGGAGCAGCGCGAGCGGGTGGAGCGCATCCAGCGCGAGCGAGGATTCCTCATCGCGAACGTGTTCGTTCACGACAGCGGGATCGCGATGCGCGGCTGGTTCTACGACGCGTGGCGAACGGCTTGCGACGCGGCCGGGCTCGAGGGGCTACTCGTTCATGATCTGCGGCGGAGCGCCGTGCGGAACCTCACACGGGCCGGCGTCGCCGAGTCCGTCGCGATGAAGCTCACCGGCCACAAAACGCGCGACGTGTTCGACAGGTACGACATCAAGAGCAACGAGGACATGCGAGCGGCGGTCGCGAAGCTCGCCGAGTACCACGGCCCCGCGCCCGCGAGCGGCCACGTGCTGCCGATGCCGAGGCGGAGGGCGAAAGCATGACCGGGCTAACGCAATACTCTGATCTCGCTCGCCCCCGTGGAAAAGCCACAACACCGCCACAATCCGGCGCGAAAACCCCTGATAATCGCGGGTTCTCGGGCGATGCCAATGGGTTCGAATCCCGTTGGGGACGCCAACTCCTGCCAATGCGGCGCAGGGACTTGCGGATGATTCGAGGTCGTTGCGCGCCCCGATTGTCTCGAACTGTCCCTCTTCTCTCGGAAAGCGGGTCACCGATCGCGACGACTTTGCGAGGTGGGGGTGCGACCACGCCGTGGAGTGCGGCGAGAATTCGCACCGGGATCAAGCAGGGACGTAGGTCAACCTGATTACGTCCTCGCCAATCCGATCATGAGTCATCAGGCGGAGCGGCGGCCGGGGTCCGGCGAAATAGGGCTTGCCGTGGCCAAGTACGACGGGGTGCAGGTAGATGCGGTACTCATCGATCAGGCCGAGTTCGGTGAGGCTTCGCGCCAAGTCCGGGCCAGCAACTTCCATCTCTCCGGTGCGCTCGGCCTTCAGCTCACGGATCGCGCCCTCGAGATCATCCTCAACAAGCGTGGCGTTGGGGCCAACCGATTTCAACGACCGCGAGACGACCCATTTCGGCTGGCTCCGCCACGCCGCCGCGAAGGCGCGTTCGTCTGCATCCCACTCAGGATGATCGTCGTCCCAATAGCGCATGATCTCGTACATTCGGCGACCGTACACACTGCCTGCCTGCCCCTGAGCCTCCTCGATGAAGTGGCGGAAGAGCGTGGGGCTTGGCGCAAATGCCATATGGTCGACGTAGCCGTCCAAGGACTGGTTCATCGCGAACACGAGCTTAGCCATCCCACTTCCTTTCCTCACGCGGCACGCTCACTCGCCAGCCGGTGTGCGAGAAGGCCAACCCAGTTCCCGGCGAGCCGAGCGCGTCACGGCAATGCATTCCCACGACCACCGGAGCGTGCCGAAACGACCTCCTTGCGGCACGTGTCGCTGGTCAGGCCGAAGTCGTTGTCTCTGAGTTTCGGGACTGAGACTTTCCGGGAGGCCTTTCGGCGGGGCCTCCGAAGCTAGGGTTTCCTCCCCCCCGCCTTCGTGGTCAGTCCCTACCGCCAATGGGCTTGACCCGAATTCGCGGACAGCTTACCGGAGCCGGACCATCTCCGACCCAAGGTGGCTCGGGGGCCCGGCCGACTTCTCTCGGGTCACGCCGCTGTGTTGACCGCTTGGCGCAGCGCTTCCACCCCCGAAGCCAGCGGACTACCCGGTTCGCATTCTCGATGGTTGGGGACGCCAGGCTTCGTTCGATGGCGACTGCGAAGGCCGGTTCTCGCCCAGTCATCTAACGTTATGCGCGACGGCGCGAGATGCGGCGCGTGAGATCTTCGGCACTCCGCGGGTGGGCGCGAACTCCCACCCACCCTCGGCGGCGAGCGCGTGCGGCTGCTCCTGCTGCGATTGTCACCTCCAAACGAACGCGTACCCCTACGACACGAGTGGCGGCTCCGCGATCAGGGCTGCGCCGCCAGTTTGTTCGGCGGATCGAATGCCTGTTCAGGCATACCAAAATTGCGTCTTGATTGTTTTCCCTGTTCGACTTGGAGCTTGCGGGCCGCATTCGATGCCCCGACACTTGTCTCCAGCAGGCTCACCGGTGAAGTCCAAAGGAGCGGCAGCCGCCGTTTCAACCGCATCGCGAGCCCCTCGGGTGGATCCACGCCATCCGGTCTTCGATCCCCGCCGATCCCGGCGTTTCCCGGAACGGCTCTCTCTCTCTCGAGGTCTCCCCATGCGTTCACCCCTGAAGCGCGCCACGCACCTGATGCGGGCAATCCTCACCATCGTCGCGGTTCTCGGCCTCGCGACCTCCGCCGCCTTCGCCGACGCTCCTCCCGCGCAGCACACCAGCTGGGGCCAGCTGAAAGCGCGCTACCGCCCGATCGTGTCCGGGAAAGCGGAATCGTTCAATAACGCCCGCGCGAACCGGCCGCCCAAGGCCGTGAACCTGGTGTCGCTCTCGCTTGCGCCGACGACCGTTGCTGGAGGCGGCACGTCGCTGGGTACGCTCGCCCTCAACGGCGGGGCGCCGACCGGCGGCGCCGTGGTCACGCTGTCTTCCAGCGATGCCGCCCTCGCGAGCGCTCCGGCCACGGTGACGATCAACGCCGGCTCGAAGACCGCGACATTCACGGTGACCACCTCGGTCCCCGTCGTGAATGGCAGCGCCACACTTTCCGCGAGTTACAACGGGAGCACCCTCAGCGCCGCGCTCACCGTGACGGCGCCAGGCACGCCGCCTCCGCCTCCGGTCGCAGCCGCGTTGACCTCGGTGACGCTGGCGCCCGCCAGCATCGTGGCGGGCAACACGTCGGTGGGAACGGTCTCGCTCTCAGCCGCGGCACCCGCAGGTGGTGCCCTCATCAGCCTGGCAAGCGGCGATCCTGCGCTCGTTGGAGTGCCGGCCAGCCTGAGCATCGCCGCAGGCTCAACGAGCGCCACGTTCACGCTCTCCAGCACGCCTTCGCCTCTGGGCGGCAGCGTGATCATCACGGCGACGTATCTCGGCGCCTCGCTCAGCGCGACGCTGGCGGTGGCGCCCAGCAATCCGTGTGCGTCTGTCACCGGCCTCGGCGGCGACGCCGTGATCTCGTTGGCAACGGTGCCTCAGTTCCGTACGGGCCGGCTACGCGTCGATCTCGTCGGCGACGTTCCGGCCGGCTGGATCAACGCCCTGGGCCCGTGCGCGACGAGTGCCGCCCCGGCAGTCGCGTTCATTTCCGGCACGGGCAATGTGACTCTGTCGGGCAGCGGCGCCTCGGTGACGGGCGCGGGCGGACCGCTCGCGTTCGGACCGCTGGCCGTGCCGCCGGCCGAAGCGGGTGTCGTGCTCGCATTCGACGCCGCGGGCAACGTGCTCCAGATCATCTGGCCGGCGCTCGCGGGCCTGCCCCCGGGCCCGCCGGTGCTGCGCATGAACCTCGTGTCGTGGACCGCGGCCGTGCAGGCCGGGGTTGCGCTCGATGCGACCATGACTTTCACGGTTCGGAGCGCGGACGGGTCGGTGGCGACGTTCACGGCCCACGGCACGAACATGATCGTCCCGGCGTTCCGGCTCTGATTCAATCCGGCACGACACTTCTCCTGGAGTCCGGCCCGCCGTTCGCGGCGGGCCGGGCTGCTTAACCGCTCACGGGTACAACTTGCACGCGTGAACGAGGCCGCGTGCACGGCGATTGTCGCCGAACCGTCGCTGTCCTCCCGGCGAACCTGCTGCCCAACGCGAGACGCGCCGGGCGGGATCAGCGCAGGTAAGCAGGAAGCCAACGTGCCACTTGAGCGCGCTGCGCGCGCGTCAGGTGACGGGCGCCGCGGATCATGCCCACGCAACGTGCGCTCCCACAGTGGCACTGGAATGGTTCCGCCATGTCGTACTCGGTGGTGTTGTAGTCGAACGTCACCCCGTCACCCTCGGCGATGTCGCGGAGGGCAATC
>JAYVCN010000342.1:0-9689 GCA_043749875.1 Candidatus Eiseniibacteriota bacterium
AACAGGTCGAGGTGCTCGATGAACGCGGGCACGCGGTCCTGCTTCAAGAGCGGCCCCACCCGCGACACGATGCCGAACAGCTTGTTCAGGTTCTGCACGCGCTCGAGTGATTCGGCGGACTCCTCCGCCGTGAGCGACGTGAGCAGGCCGCTCTCGGTGACGAACTGGTAGAGCACCTCGCTCGTCGGGCGCCGCACGGCGCTGTCGCACAGCTTCGCATGCAACGCGGCGAAGCGTGTGACGGCATCGCGCGTGGCCGGCGTGCAGGCGGTGTCGCCAGCCGCACCCGCTGCGCACGCCGCCACCGCCAGGCGCAGCATGCCGCGGTTCGTGCGCTTGGCTCGGTGCCCGATGCGCGCCAGGTCCACGGCGTCGGCGCCGAATAGCGGGTCGCCCAGCACCTGGTGCACCGCGCCGCCGTCGGGGTCGGCGATGCTGCGCAGCGTGTTCAGGCACAACAACACCTCGCTGCGTGCGTAGAGCCCGCGCGTGCCGACGCGGCGGAAGCGCACTCCCCGCGCTTGGAGCGCCAGCGCGAACGGATCGAGGCTGCCGTGCGCCCGCGCCAGGATGGCGAAATCTCGTGCACGTGCTGCACCCGATTCGAGCGAACGGGCGATGTCGTCCGCCACCCACTCCGATTCGTCGCGCCCGCTGGCGAACAGCTTGTGCTCGACGGTGCCCTGCAGCGTCTCGCCCTGGGCGGGGTCGCGGCGCTCCGCGAGCAGGCGCTTGTCCCAGCCGCGCTGCGATTCCAGCCGCCACGGGTCGTTGAAGCGGATCAGCCGGTGCGCGTCGTCGAGGATGCGCTGGCCCGAGCGATGGTTGCGGGTCAGCAGGATCTGTTTCGCATCCGGGTAGACGTCGAGGAACTCGAGCAGGTTCTCGATCTTCGCGCCGCGAAAACGATAGATGCTCTGGTCATCGTCACCGACCACGGTGAGGTTGCGCCGCTCGCCGGCCAGCAAGCGCACGAGTTCGAATTGCACATGGTTCGTGTCCTGGAACTCGTCCACCAGGATCCAGCGCCAGCGCTCCTGCACTTCACGCCGCACGTGCGCGCGCTCGCGCAGCAGCTGCAGGGCGAGGCGGATCTGCGAGCCGAAGTCGAGGCGTCCCGCACTCATGAGCAACGCTTCGTACTTGGCGTAGGCGCCCGCCTTCTCCAGCTCCGCGGCGGCCCGGTCCAGCTTCTCGGGGTCCTTGCCGGCTTCTGCCCCGAGTTTCTGCGCGAATGCCAGGTAAGCCTGGGGCGAGACGTCCTCGTTGCGCGCGCGGTCGAACAGGCTCGTGAGTGACTTGAGATGTGCGTCGGGCTGGCCGAGCGGCAGGTAGCGCTCGAGGCCGAGCTCGAACAGCCGCTCGCGCAGGAACACGAGGATCTCGGCCTGTGACTCGACTCTGAGCCGCGAAGTCAGCCCCAACTCCACGGCGTGCTCGCGGACCAGACGGTCGCAGAAAGCATTGAAGGTGGACAGCGTCGCGCCCACGAGTCCGTAGGGCACCAGCAGGTCGACGCGCGATTCCATCTCGGCCGCGGCCTTATCGGTGAACGTGAGCGCCAGGATCTGCTCCGGGCGCGCCTGCTTCTGCGAGATGAGCCACGCGATGCGGTGCGTCACCACCTGCGTTTTTCCGGTACCCGCGCCGGCCACGATCATGAGCGGGCCCTCGCCATGCGTGGCGGCTGCGCGCTGCTCGGGGTAGAGCTGCTCGAGGCCGACGAGGTCGGGGGCGAGCTCGGCGGGCGCAATGGTGTCGGGCGCGACGATCTCAGGTGCGGTGGCGCCGGTCGGGGTGGGCGTGACCATGTGCCGCACGCTAGCACGCGTCGCCACCGCGTGCCCGTACGAGCGCGCTACATTAGACTGCGCGCGATGACCTCCCTCGCAACGACCCGCACTGCCCTCCGCTTCGCAGGGCCCGTTGTGCTGGCGCTGCTCCTCGCCGGCTGCGGGCATGGCACTGCACGCACGGGCGTCAGCGCCGACTGGGTCGCCGGCCGCACCGCGCCGGCGTTCGACCCCGACGGCCCGCCCGACGCATTGCGCTGGGCACTCGAACGCCAGTTGTCCATGGGCCTCGTCGAGCGCGACAGCTCCGGCGCGCTCCGCAACGCCATCGCCGACTCCATCGGTTGTTCGCGCGACAGTCTCCGCTGGACGTTCCGCCTGCGCGCCGGGTTGCGGTTCACCGACGGCACGGCAGCGTCGAGCCACGACGTCAGTGCGGCGCTCACCGCCGGGCTCGCGCGCGAGGACCACGCCACCCGCGCGTGGTTGCTTGCCGCAGTCGCCGGCATGCAGAACGTGCGCGCGGGCCGGCCCCTGCCCGCGCTTGGCATCGAGACGCCAGACGAGCGCACGCTCGTGCTGAGGCTGGCTCGGCCCGATCGCCGGTTGCTCGAGAAGCTCGCCCTGCCCGGCGTCTCGACGCCGTGGAAACGCCGCAGCGGGAGCTGGGGGGATGCCGTGGGTGTGGGGCCGTATCGCGTCGGCGCGGCCAACGGTGAGCGTTCGCTCACGCTGGTCGCTGCGGGACCCGTTGCCGGCGTGACACCTCTGACTGACACGCTGCACGTGCGGTTCGTGAGCGGGGCGGCGCGCGCGGCAGCGGTCATGCGCCTCGCGCACGCCGACATGCTGTGGCCGTTGCCGCCAGGCACCCTGGCGCAGCCCCTGCCCACGGGCTGGTCGCTCGAAACCCGCGTCAGCGTGCCGGCCCGCCAGCTGCTCCTGGTGCTGCGCGCCGACTTGCCGCCGATGACTCACGCCGAGACCCGACAGGCGCTGGCGCGCGTGATCCATCTCGAGGAGCTGATGACCGAGCTGGGTTCGGGCTGCGAGCCGGTCCGGCGTTGGCTGACCGGTGCGCGTACCGCTTACGAGTGGCCGAGCCTCGAATCACCGCTTGATCGTGAGATGAGAGCGTCGAGCCCGGGCCGAACGGCGACGGGCAACCAGGCCCGACCGGAGTCGTTCCACTTCATGCTCGCCTACGACGCCGACCAATCGGGAGCGGACATCGCGCGCGCGCTCCAGGGCCAATGGGCGAGCGCGGGGCACTATGCGGAGCTTCGTTCGCTGCGCGGGCAGGCTGCGACGGCACACGCGCTGGCGGCTGCGGCGGCCCAGGCGCAACTGGTCGAGTCTCAGGTCTCATTGCCTGGCGCTGAAGCCGAGCTGGCGCAGCTGGTCATGCCGGTGCGCGGCCCCGCCGTCGGGAGCTTCCGGACGGGCTGGCGGACACGCGAGTTCGACCGCTGGGTCGCCGTTCCTGAGCCCGTGCCGGGCTTCGATCCGGATGCCGCCCAATCGCGACTCGCTGCTGACCGGGTCATCCTGCCGCTGGCGACCCTGCCGTGGCGGATGGCGTTCCGCAATGGCGGGGCCCGGCCCCGCGTGCACCCTGCCTACGGACCCGGCTGGACGGCTGTGAATTCCCCTGCTGCCAACGCGAGAACTCGTTGACCCCCTAGGGTGTGCGCGCCTATCGTTGGAGACGCAGTCTGGGAGTCAGGCACCCTCCGACCCATACAACACGACCCGACGCGCCCCCACCGTGGCCAATTTGCTGGCCCTCGGTCCCACGCATCGATTGAGACCCACCCGCTCGCACGACCCTGGGAGAGCATCGTCATGCGTCTTCGTACCCCCGTATCGCTCGTGGTCCTCGCTCTCGTGGCGCTGGCCTCCACGGCTTCGGCCCTCACGCTGGACCGGGACCTGCGGCTCGATCCATCGCGCGTGCAACTTTCGTCCGCGAACGGCTATACCAGCGTCGACGCGACCGGGGGCACGCACGAGTACGCACCCGGGCGACCCGACCTGCCGTGGATCGCTGAACGTGTGGACCTGCCGGCCGGCATGAAGGTGACTGGCGTCGAGGTGGTCTCGGTCGTCACCGAGCTGCTGCGCGACGGCGTGCGCCTTCCCGCTGCGCCTTCGGCGCGGACCGGCGCCGCCCCGGGTGAACGCTCGCTGCCCGATGCCCGCTTCTTCGGGAGCGCCGCGTTCCAGCCCGAGCAACTCGCGGCGCTCGGCACCCAGGGCAGCCTGCGCGGCCGCAACGTCGCCTATCTGCGCATCGCTCCGACGCGCTGGAATCCGCAGACCGGCCGGCTCGAGCGCATCACCAGCTTGAAGCTCCGCCTGACGCTCGCGGACGGCGCGGCGCCGGTGGTAGCGCGCGAGCGCATCGTGCGTGAATGGGAGGACGAGTTGCCGAGCGGCGTGCCGACGCGCGCGCTGGTGTCGCTCTCGGGCAACGCCGCCATGACTGCTTCGGCCAAACCCAAGGCCGAGCCGTTCAAGCCGCTCCAGGTTCCGTCCGTGCTCGGCAGCCCGGTCGAGTACCTCATCATCACCAACGATGCCATGGCGCCCCAGTTCCAGCAGCTCGCCGACTGGAAGACGCAGTCCGGCGTGCCCGCCGTGGTCCGCACCGTGTCGTTCATCCGCCAGCAATACCCCTACGGCGCCGACGACCCCGAGCGCATCCGGCTGTTCATCCGCGACGCGTACGCGCGCTGGGGCACCAAGTGGGTGTTGCTCGGCGGCGACACCGACGTGATCCCCGAGCGGCTGGCGTTCAACGTCTCGTTCTACCAGGTCGAGCACATCGCGGCCGACATCTACTACTCGGCGCTCGACGGGAACTGGGACGCCGACGGCAACTCCGAGTACGGCGAGGCGTTCCAGGACCAGTTCACGCCCGGCGACAACGCCGACCTGCTGCCCGAGGTGTACGTGGGGCGCGCGCCGGTGAGCAGCACGACCGACGCGCAGACGTTCGTCAACAAGACGCTGCAATACGAGAAGGCGCCGGCGGGAGGCTACGAGAACCGCTGGCTGCTGTTCGCCGAGGTGCTGTTCCCGCAGCCGTACAACGGCGGGCCCATCGACCTCGACGGCGCACAGCTGGCCGAGGACCTCCTGCACTTCACGGACCGCAACCCCGGTCTGAGCGTCAAGCGCCTGTACGAGAACTACACCGACCCCGCGTACCGCCCGGGCGCGCTGCCCGAGTCGAAGGCCACGGTCATCCCCGAGTTGAACGTCGGCTACGGGCTCGCGTTGCACGTCGGGCACGGCTACCGCAATTCGATGTCGGTCGGCGACGTGACGCTCGTGAACTCTGATGCCGCGGGGCTCACGAATGGCAACAGGCTGTTCAATTTGTATGCGATCGACTGTACTTCGAGCGCAATCGACTTCCCCTGCATCGGCGAGGCTTTCCTCAAGAACCCGAACGGCGGTTCCGTATCGGTGGTCGGTTCCACGCGCTTCGACTTCCCGACCGCCGGCCGCGCCTACCAGCAGGAGTACTTCCGCCTGTTCTTCGAGGACAGCGTCTCGGCGGTGGGTGAGCTGCAGGCGCGCCAGAAACTGCCGTTCGTGGCGTTCTCATTCTATGACGGCGTTAACCGCTGGACGCAGATGACGCTGCTCGAGCTCGGGGACCCCGAGCTGCGCATGTACAACGGCAGCTGGCGCACGCTCAGCGTGACCGGACCGTCCAGCGTCTCCCTCGGCGACTCGCTACTGAGCTTTCACGTTCAGATCGGCGCCACGGCGCTCTATGGGGCGCGGGTCACCCTCTACAAGCCGAACGACGACTTCCGCTCCGGGCTCACCGATGGTGCGGGCAACGTGACGCTGCCGTTCCGCCCCGACTCGACCGGCGCCGTGACGCTCACGGTGACCGCCTACAATTCGAAGCCGTTCCAGACCACCCTCACCGTCACGGCGGCGGCGGCCGCCGTGGTCTCGGACGCGGCCCTGACTGTGGATGACGACAATGCCGGCGGCACCATCGGCAACGGCGACGGGTTCGCGGACGCCGGCGAGACCGTGGACCTGCGCGTGGGGCTGCGCAATCGCGGCGGCGCGGCCACGAATGGAATCGTGCACGGCACGGTGACGACGACGGATGCGTTCGTGAGCGTGGTGAATGCGGATGCCACGTACGGCAGCATCGCTGCCGGTGCGACCGGCAACCCGGTGACGCCGTTCCGGATCACGGTGCCGGCCAATGTGCCGGACCAGCGCGAGATCCCATTCTCGCTCGTGCTATGGGACGGCAGCCACAGCTGGCGCGAGTCGTTCCAGCTCACGGTGCGCGCGCCCGAGTTGCGCCACTACGAGCAGACGATCACCGAGTCGCCCGGCAACAACGATGGCCGGCCGACGACGGGGGAGACGGCCACGTATACGCCGCGCGTGCGTAACAGCGGCAGCGGCGTCGCCAGGGCCGTCACCGCCAAGCTCCGCTGCCTGAATGGCCTGGCCACGGTCACCGACAGCACGGTCACGATCGGCGACATCGCGGGGTACTCGAGCGGTCAGGGGGACGCATTCGTCTTCAACGTGACCGGCGCGGGCGCGCTGTTCCAGTTGGAGATCCGTGACGCACTTCAGGTACGTGCCCTGCAGACGCTCGACCTCACGTTCCCGCCTCCGCCTTCCAGTCTCGCGGCAGTCGGCCAGGCCGACGCGGTCAAGCTGACGTGGAATCGCGTTGTCGCGTTGCCCGGCGGGACGTCCGCATTCACGCAGCCGACCTGTAATTTCTCCGGGGCAAGCGCGGCGGTGAAGGCGTTGCTGGCTGCGATCAACCCGGGGGACCTGGTGAGCGACGGCGGCGGCTACTACGCGGACGGTTGCAGCGTCGTCTCCTACAACCCGGGCACGTTCGTGCTGACGTTGAGCGTGAACGCGATCGCCACGAGTCCGGCCGGCACCATCCAGCTTGGCATCCGGGCCCCCGATCTCGCGGGCTACAACATCTACCGCGCCACGGCCCCGGCCGGGCCGTTCACGAAGGTAAACGTCGTCCCGACCGACCTCATCTCGTACTTCCACGACGAGGCGCTGCCGGCGCTGACACGATTCTATTTCCGCGTCACCAACGTGGATTCGTCGGGCAACGAGTCGACGGTGCCGAGCAATAGCACCGTCAGCGTGAGCACCAATCCGCCGACGCACGCCATCTTCCCCGTGCCCACGGGCGGCACCACGCCGTCGTCGGTGGCGATCGAGTTCCCGTATTCCTCCACCCTGGGCACCATCACGGCGGGATCGGACGTGCTGTACGTGCTCAATGCCGACGGCTCGGCGCCCGTGGACGCCGACGGTCAGGGCGCGACGCTGGGCGACTTCTCGGTGCGCGGCGCCTACTACGCGGCTGGCCCGTCGATGTCGGTGCTGGCCCCGACCGAGGGCATGTCGTTCATCGCGCCGTGCTGGGATTCGCTCGGGCTCTACGTGTTCGACAAGAACGGGCAGATGCGGCCCGGGTTCCCACTCAAGACGCAGGATCCGATCTGGTCGTCGGCGACGATCGTCGATCTCGACAAGGACGGCCATATGGAGATGGCGTTCGGCTCCAATGGCAACCGCTTCTATGTCGTGCGCGAGAACGGCCAGGAGTGGATGGACGGCGACGCGAACCCGGCCACCAAGGGCGTGTTCAAGATCCTCGGCCAGCCGATCAACTTCGGCTCGCCAGGCGCAGCGGACATCGATGGTGATGGTTTCCCGGAGATCGTGTACGGCAGCTTCGATTCCAAGCTCTACGTGTGGAAGCGAGATGGCTCGAACGTTCCCGGCTTCCCGTTCACGGCGAACGGCCCGATCCTGTCCTCGCCCGCGATCGGCTACATGGACGGTCCGGGCGACGTGACGCCGGAGATCGTGTTCGCGAGCGTTTCGGACTCGCTCTACGTGCTCGAGCCGGATGGCAAGCGCCGCACCGGCTGGCCGAAGTACGTCCGGTCGGGCGGCAACAGCAAGACGCCGTCGCCGGCACTTGCCGACATGAACAACGACGGTTTCCTTGACGTGGTGTTCGCGAGCACCAACGGTGGCGTGTACGCGTTCAACCGCGACGGCTCGCCGCTGGCCCCATGGAACAATGTTCGCTACAGCACGCTCACGTCCGCTGCATCGGAGTCGAGTCCGGTCGTGGCGGACATCAATGGCGACGGCTTCAACGACGTCGTGATCGGTGGCGAGGAAGGTCAGCTCTACGCGCTGTCCGGCGCCGATGGTTCCGTGCTACCCGGCTTCCCGATCCAGCTTGCGGGCGAGATCCGCGGCACCCCGGCCGTGGGCGACATCGACCACGACGGCAAGACCGAGATCGTGCTGGCGGGCTGGGACAAGAACATCTATGTGTGGGACTACGACTTCACATTCTCGCCCGGCCGTCCCGCACCGTGGCCGCAGTTCAACCACGACGCGCGCCGCACCGCCTTCGCCAGCTCGCCGCTGTTCGTGGGTGTGGGCGACGGTGGCCCGGGCAGCGACACCAGTCCGGTCGCGGTGCTCGAGTTCGCGCCGCCGTCGCCGAATCCGGCGCACGCCGGGCGCAATGGGACGCGGTTGTGGTTCGGCGTGCCCTCCGCCATGGCGGGCGGCGAGTACGATCTGTCCATCTACGACCTGTCCGGCCGCCGCGTGCAGAAGGTGGACTCGGGGCTGGCGCCGGTGGGCCGCTTCTCGCTGCAGTGGGACCTGCGTGACGCGCATGGCCAGCCGGTGGACGGCGGCGTGTACTTCGCGCGCTTCACGCTGGGCGGCAAGAGCCTGACGCGGAAGATGGTCGTGCTGCAGTAGTCGCACGACCGAGGCAGCACATCGCGGGCGGGTTCCCGAGCGGGGCCCGCCCGTTGACGTATCCAGCGCTGCACCGTCACGCACGGACGCGCTTGACCCTCGGCCGCCGCGCCGTGTATGGCTCGCGCGCCAGCGTTCGCACGCTCACCCCGGAGCAATCCACGACCCAACCATGACGACTCGCGTCCGATTCGCTCCGAGCCCGACCGGCTTCCTGCACGTGGGGGGCGCGCGCACGGCGCTCTACAACTACCTGCATGCGCGCGTCACTGGCGGCACGTTCGTGCTGCGCATCGAGGACACCGATGTCGAGCGCTCCACGGACGACTCGGTGCAGGCGATCCTCGCCGGCCTGCGCTGGCTGGGGCTCACCTGGGACGAGGGACCCGGCGCGGGTGGTGAATCCGGCCCGTACTTCCAGAGCCAGCGCCGCGCGTTCTACGACGCCTACGCGCGCCGGCTCGAGTCCGCCGGGCATGCCTACTCGTGTTTCTGCACGCCCGACGCCCTCGAGACGCGCCGCGGCGAGCAGCTCGCGCGTGGCGAGGATCCGCGCTACGACGGGCGTTGCCGCGCGCTCTCGTCCGCGGAGCGTGCCGCTCGCGTCAGCGCCGGCGAGCGGCCCGCCCTGCGCTTCGCGCTGCCGTCCGCGCAGGAGGTCGCGTGGGACGACGTCGTGCGCGAGCGCATCGCGTTCCAGAGCGAGGTGCTCGACGACTTCGTGCTGGTGCGCTCCGCTGGCCTGCCCACGTACAACTTCGCCTGCGTCGTCGATGATATCGAGATGCGCATCACGCACGTGATCCGCGGCGACGACCACATCTCCAACACGCCGCGCCAACTGCTGCTCTACCGCGCCCTCGCGGCCGAGCCGCCGGTGTTCGCGCACGCCAGCATGATCCTCGGGCCGGACGGCAAGCGGCTCTCCAAGCGCCACGGCGCGACCAGCGTCGAGGCGTTCGGGGAGCTGGGCATCCTGCCCGAGGGCATGGTCAACTTCCTCGCGCTGCTGGGCTGGGCGCTCGATGGCAAGACCGAGCTGTTCACGCTCGCCGAGCTGGAACGCGTGTT
>JAYVCN010000343.1:0-13301 GCA_043749875.1 Candidatus Eiseniibacteriota bacterium
TCCCCGATCGCGCTCAGGCATCCCGCCTCGCCCTGAAGCCCCACGCACGCCGAACACTGGAGCTGGACCCCCTCGTGGGTGATCCTCAGTACACCACCCGGCGAGGCCATCGCATTCAAGGTCGCCGTCTTCATGGTGGTGACGGGGTTGCCCGAGTCACACACGAAGCGGATCTCGCTACAAACGGTACTGCCGCCGCTCCCGCCACCCAAACTCACGCTCACCGGATTCCGGTAGCGAACGCCGGTCCAGCGGGACGAAGGGCTGGGCCACGAGCTCTGGTATCCCTCGCTCGCCACCCCGGATCCGGGCAGCGCAGTCATCTGAAAGGCGACCTGCACTGGCTTGGTGGCTATCCCGAGGACCTGGCCCGACGCATTGAGGAGAACGACCCTCATGCTCGTAGCCCCGACGCCCGAATAATCCGCCGTGATCGTCTCGCTGCCGTCCGAATTGCGCGTGATCGTGAGTTTGCTCGCGACCGTGAGCGTGCCGGATGCAGCTGTACCCGTATTCGTGACCGTGAACGAGGCCCCCGGCCCCAGATCCGCGAGAGCATCCCAGGCGATGGAATGGCCAATGCCACCACCACTCGACGCGTAACCCAGATCGATCGAGCCGATGTCCTGGCCGCTGCTGCCAATGTTGGAAACGGTCAGCCGGCGGGCGACGGGATCGTTCGTCAGCGTCGCGCCCCCCAGCGGCGTGTGCACCAGGCCGTCGTAGTAGAGCGGGACACCGATTTGCGCGGCCGCCGGATGGGCGAGCAGCGTCAACGGCAGGGAAGCCACGGCAAGAAGTGTTGCAAGACGCATGATCGGCTCCTCTCTGAACCTGTGCTCGAGGTGCGGGCCTCCTCGACGCGGTGCCAGATCAGGGTCTCGCTAGGGAGGGGTGCTCACCGAGTATTCTAGCAGGTGGAAGTTGATTTTCCAGAGGTGATCCCAACTTCCCCCCACCACAGCCTCATCCCGTGTTGCGCATCCCCGCTGCGATCCCGTTGACCGTGACGACGAACGCATCGCGCAGGGAGTCGTCGCCGGTCGTCCGCCATCTTCGCAAGATCTCCGCCTGAACGATGTTGATCGGATCGACGTACGGATTGCGGACGTCGATCGAGCGGCGCAGTACCGGATTGTTCTCCAGCAGATGGCGATGTCGTGTGATGCGAAGGATGGTGTCTGTCGCGCGTGCCAGGCGGCGGCGCAGGTCCTCGCCGGCCGGCTTCAGCGAATCGGGGACCAGCAGCCGGTCGTAATGGGCGGCGATCTGCGGCGCCGCTTTCGCGAGCACCATCTCGATCAGCTCGATGGTCGAGCGGAAGAATGTCCAGTCGTCGAACATGTTCTGGACGTCCTCCCCTGCTTCCACCCCTCCATCCACCCCCAACCATGACGGCAGCAGCAGGCGGTTCTGAGTCCAGGCGAACTGCCACGGAATCGCGCGCAGCGACTGCACGCCTTTCTTCGATGAGTCACGCCGCGCCGGCCGACTGCCGATGTTGATCTCCGCGAGCTCCTGCTGCGGTGTCGCCGCGAGGTAGTAGTCGAGAAACTCCGGCGTCTCATACACGACCTTGCGATACTCCTTCGCGGCGGCGGCGGCCATGCGATCCATGAGCGCGCGCCAGGGGTCGCGCGGCGACTCGGGCGGAGCCAGCGTCGCATCGAGAGTGGCGGTCGTGTAGATCTCGAGCGTGCGCAGCGCGATGCCGGGAAGTCCGAGCTCGGCCTGGATCATCTCGCCCTGCACCGTCACGCGAAGCCGTCCATTCACCGAGCCAGGCGGCTGTGATCGAATGGCGAGATACGTCGGTCCTCCACCCCGTCCGACACTCCCGCCGCGGCCATGAAACAGTGTCAGCTGGACACCAGATTCGTTGCACGCCGCGACGATCTGTTCCTGCGCCTTGTAGAGCTCCCACGCGGCGGAGAAGCGGCCGGCCTCCTTCGCCGAGTCGGAGTAGCCGATCATCACTTCGACGTGCCCGCGAGTCAGCGCACGGTATTGCTCGCCGGCCAGCAGGCGGCGCATCGTATCGCCCGCACCGCGGAGCGCGTCGATGGTCTCGAACAGCGGAACGATGCGCATCGTGTTCTGCAGCTTCGCCACGTTGAGCACGTCCGCCGGCTGGCTCGCCATCGTGATGACATAGGCGCCCAGGCTCTCGGAGCCCAACTCGCCGTCCATTTCACTGATGAGGCGGAACGTGTCGCGATCCGCCTGCGCCTCGTCGCTCAGCGAATCTCCGCGATCCATCGCCTCGAGCAACGCCGCGTGGCGCGACGCCTCCTGTCGGATGTCGAGACGCGCAAGCGTGACTCCGAAGCAGTACGCACGGCGGATGACATCGAGCAGGCGCCCGCGTGCGATCAACTCGGTGCCGGACTCGTGCAGCGACCGCCAGCAAACGAGCAGCGGCTCGAGCAGCATGTCCCTCCCGGCGAGCGGGGGAACCGGCCCGTCCGGAGGGCTCGCCAACAGCTCCTCGATCGCGTCGCGCTCGCGGACCAATTCATCGCGAAGCTTCTTCAACAACGCACGGTACGGCTCGAACGAACATCCGGCGAGGGTTTCCAGTTCCTCCGATCCCCGGGCCATCGACAGATCGGTGCGCAGCCCGGCGAGATCGCGAACGTAAAGGTCGCATGCCATCCATCGCGAAAGGAGACAGGCGTCGCGCGTCACCTGCGCTGTGACGCTGCTATTGCCGTCGCGGTCGCCGCCGATCCACGACCCGAACACGATCGGAACCGCATCGAGCGGCAGCGAACGTCCGGTGTGTCGGACGAGTGCCTCGTCGAGTGCGCGAAGAAACTGCGGCACCGCTTCCCACAGCGTCTGTTCGAACACGAAGAGCGCGCCTTTGACTTCGTCGATCGGAGTGGGCCGCTGGTGGCGCACCTCGTCGGTCTCCCACGTGGCCGTGATCTCGCGCCGGAGATCGTCCAGCACCGCGCGCCGCTCGGGAATCGTGAGGTCCTCGTGATCGCGCTGAGCGAGCAACGCGTCGATCCGTGCGTGTTTCTGCAGAAGCGTTCGTCGGACCACTTCCGTCGGATGGGCCGTGAGCACGAGCTCGACCCGGAGAGACGTCACCGCGGCGTACAGCTGATCCGCGCTGATGTGTGTCTGCCGAAGCCGCCCGAAGACCTCATCGAACGATCCCGCCTGCGGCTTCGCTCCCGCGCGGCGCTGATACTCGCGGCGGCGGCGCATGCGATGGTGCTGCTCCGCAATGTTCGCCAAATTGAGAAAATGCGCGAACGCGCGCGCGATCGGCAGCGCCTCCCCGGCGGGCGCCGCGGCGAGAAGCTGCGACAGTGCGTCGAAATCGGCGGCGTTCCCCGCACGTCCGCTCTTCGCCAAAGCGCGCACCCGCTCGACGAGATCGTAGAGCTGCTGCCCTCCCTGCGCCTTCAGCGTCTCGCCATGAAGGTCGCCGAGGAGGTGGATGTCGTCGCGGAGCGGTTTGTCGGAAGAGTCGGACATGGTTTCACCCCCCAAACAAAAGCGGCCCGTAATCGCTCACGGGCCGCCGGTTCCTTGTCGCCTTCTCGCTGTCAGGAACGCCGTACACGGTCCGCGACGCCGCCGGTCTGGCAGCGATGCGTCGAAAGCGGGCTGAGCAGCGTCGAACTCATGACGCCAGTCTAGCAAATTCGCAGCGTTCACGATGTTGCCGCATCTCCTCTGCGGCCGGTGGTGGCGGAGGTGGTCGGGCGGTTCCTCGACTGCGGGCTCCTGGAGGACGGGTTCGCACGCGTGCGCTGTGCCGCGTGTCGCGCGGAATTCCTGGTGGCGTTCCGTTGCAAGGGGCGCGGGTTCAGCGCGTCGTGCCAGGCGCGGCGGCTGGCGGAGTGGAACCTGTGGCTGGACGAGCACCTGCTCGCCCCAGTGGCGCACCGGCACGTGGTGCTGACGATCCCCGAGCGGCTGCGCGCCTGCTTCCTATATGACCGGCGCCGGCTCGGGCTCCTGAGCCGGGTGGCGTACCGCACACTGCACGGCTACGTGTGCGCCGCACTCGGCGCGTCGGACGCGGTGCTCTCGTTGCTTGTGCGGGAGGGTTGGCTCGAGCAGGACGCCGCGGCGTCGATGCTCGCCTGGCCGCACTCGGGATTCAGCGCGTACGTGGGACCTGCGATCGCCGCGGAAACCCGCGCAGCCGTGGCATCCGACGCGAGCGAGGGGCCGTACGCGGGCGTGCACCGGTTCACCGCGGTGGAGTTCCTGGCGCGGCCTGGGCGTTCGGCGCTCAGGGCGTGCCGGTGCGATGCATGGCCGCGGTTGCGATTGCGCGCAGCATCCCGGTGAAGATCAGCCGGTGGAGCGGCCACAGCGCGTACCAGTAGAGCAGTCCGGCAACGCCCAGCGGATCGAAGATCGCGGTCTGGCGGATGCGTGCACCCGTGGCGGTCGGTTCCACCTCGAACTGGAGCCAGGCGCGCCCCGGCAATCGCATCTCGGCTGCGAGCCGGAGCAGGCTCGGCGGCTCGAAAGCTTCGACGCGCCAGAAGTCCAGCGCATCGCCGCGGCGCAGCGCGTCCGGATCGCGCCGGCCGCGCCGCAGGCCGGGTCCGCCGATCAAGAGGTCGAGGATTCCGCGCACTCTCCAGAGTGCGTTGCCGTAGTACCAACCCGTGTCGCCGCCGATGCGTCGGATGGGCGCGAACGCCTGCTCCGGCGCACACGCGACCTCCACCGTGCGCGAGTCCACGATGCGCGGGCCATAGGGTCGGGCGGTGCGCGAGCGATCCTCGCCGAGCGCATCGCTCCAGCGCGTCTCGGCGAATGCGCGGTCCTCGTTGCGCAGCGCGCGCGCGATCGCGGCGGCGAACCCGATGGGATTCACGTCGAATCGGCGGCGCGCGCGGTCGTCCGCCACGACGGTCTCATTGCGCACGCCATCGATGAGCGCGCGGCCCACCGTGGCGTGCAGCGGCGTGACGAGCCGCAGCCACAGGCTCGAGAGCCGCGGGGTGAGAACGGGAACCGGGATCAACCAGCGCCGCAGGCCGCGCTGGTGTGCGTACTCGCGCATGATCGCGCCGTAGGTGACCGCGTCCGCCCCGCCGATCTCGAACACGCCGGCGACGCCTTCCGGCGCAGCCCATGCAGCCAGCAGGTACGAGATCACGTCCTCGATCGCGATCGGCTGGGTGCGGGTGCTCACCCAGCGCGGCGTGACCATCACCGGGAGTCGCTCGACCAGGGCACGAACCATCTCGAAGGACAGGCTGCCCGAGCCGATGATGACCGAGGCCCGCAGCTCGATCGTGGGCACGCCGGATTCGGCCAGCAGGCGCCCGATCTCCTGGCGGCTGGCGAGATGCTCCGAGAGACCCGGTCCGTTTCCGAGGCCGCCAAGGTAGATGATCCGTTTCGCGCCGGCGGCCCGCGCCGCGTTGCCGAAGCGGACGGCGGCCTCGCGATCGCGTCGTGCAAACTCGCCGTGCTCGTCCATGGCGTGCACGAGGTAGAAGGCGGTGTGCACGCCGGCGAGGGCCGGGAGCAGCGAATTCGAATCGCAAACGTCACCGCCCACGACGGTGGTCGAACCGTGTACGCGCGAGGCGAGCACTTCGGGCCGCCTGGCGAAGCACCGGACCTGCGCTCGGCGCCCCTCGAGGGCCGTGAGCAGCCGGCCGCCGACGTAGCCCGTGGCGCCGGTCAGGAGCACGGTGCGGCGGGCTCTGGGATCGGCGTCAGGTCCGAGGGCGCCCGTGGCAAGCCCGCCGCTCACCCGAGCAACCGGGCGATGACGTCGCGACGATAGGCGAAGATCCGCTCCACCATGGGGCGCACGATCAGCGCGTGAACGGGTGCCGTGACGCGGGGGAGCGAGAGCGCGTACTCCACCCGATCCCTGATCAGCGTGCCGTCACGATGTGGCGTGAATCTGTGGTGATGGACCCAGTAGGCATACGGACCGCGCAGCTGCGTGTCGGTGAAGCTGCGTCCCGGCAGCCATTCGTCGATTCGAGTCAGCCAGTGGATGGGCAGGCCCAAGAGCCTGAGGCGGTACTCGATCAGCGCGCCCTGGCTCATCACGATCGGCAGCTGGGTCAGAATGGTGAAGTTCAAGAAGGGCGGCGTGAGGGCGTGGAGGTTGGCCGCGTTGGAGAAGAAACCGAACGCTTCATCAATGCCAGCGGCCACCCATTGCGAGGTCTCGAACACATGCGCGCCGGCACGAGCACGTGCGGGGATCGGATGCAGCGACTGCTCCGGCCGCATCCGATCCGTCGCCGCATGCATATCAGGCCACCGCCCAGCGCCGCTGGATCGACTTCCACTGCAGGCCCTGGTACACGGCCGACAGGCCGACCAGTCCGTAGATCACGGAGCCCAGAGCGTTCTTCATGCCGAACCCGCCGGAGCCGGTGAGGAAGGCCACGAGGTCGAAATTCGCCAGCGCCACCAGACCCCAGTTGAGCCCACCCACGACCAGCAGTACCGCAACGATGATGTCGAGCGTCTTCACGTTCTTCCTCCTGTGTGGTTTTCATCTGTCCGGGCCCAGCCGGCGAGCGGTCCTGCAACCGCGGGTTAGCGATGTCGCCGAGCGGGCGGTCACGACAGGTCTCCTGATGGCCACGGGATAGCTCAGATTCGATATTTGAACTGGTAATGAACTAAATTGACGTTTACGTGACCCAGTGTGCACTGGCTCATCGGGTTGCTTGATTCCTTTAACTCATTGTTCTAAATAAATTAATGGCCCTGATTATAGCACGGATGACGCGATCGGAGCCATAGACTGGCACAGTTGTCAGATTGGGTGAATCATGTTCAAAATGTGTTCATCATAGGAGCATGGCCATTAATCCGAAGGTCGGGCGCACGCGCCCGGAGCCCGCGGCGCTCACGATCGGCGCATTGTCCCGCGCGGCGCGCATCCCGGTTGAAACGCTGCGCACCTGGGAGCGTCGCTACGGCTCGCCCAAGCCCGAGCGGAAGCCGTCGGGACATCGACTGTACTCACCCGAAGCCGTCGAGCAGCTGCGCCGCGTCGGCCGACTGCTGGCGCACGGCCATCGGCCCGGGGAGGTCCTTGGGCTCTCGTTGCGCGAACTCGACGCGCTGCTGTCGATCTCGGACCCTCGAGGCGGTGGGGCTGCGACCGCGCAGGCATCCGCATTCGGGAGCGAGGAACTCGAGCAGTCGCTCGCCACCGCGATGCGGGCGGCCACGGAACTCGATCGCGAGTCCATCGTCAGTGAGTTGAGAGCCAACTGGATCCGTCTCGGTCCGCTGAGCTTCATCCGCGATTTCGCAGGCCCGTTCATGTTCGAGGTCGGCAAGGCGTGGGAGGCGAAGGCCCTCGAGATCCGCCACGAGCATTTCGCCACCGCCGTCATCTTCGACTTTCTGCGAGATGTGCGTGAGCCCTTCGACCAACATGCCCGCGGGCCGCGGGTGGCGGCCGCCATGCTCGCGGACGACGCGCACGAAGGCGGATTGCTCATGGCCAGCGCGTTGTTCGCCTATCGCGGCTTTCGCGTGGTCTATCTGGGCGCCGGGATGCCGGTCGAGCAGGTCGCGGCCGCGACGACATCGGCCAACATCGAGATCGTGGCGATCAGCGTCTCGTCTGCCATGCCGCTCCGTCGCAGCGCCGCCGCGATCGCGCAGTTGCGCGGGCTGCTGCCGCACCGCACGCCGCTGTGGCTGGGCGGAGCCGGAGCGCCGGAGGCCATCGAAGGAGTCGAGCGCTTCGACAGCCTGGATGCGCTCGATGCCAGGCTCACTGCTTACCCGTGGAGCGAGCGAGGTGAGCGTGGCGGGGAGATGGAGCCGCCGCGAACGTGAGCGAGCCCGCCCTGGACGTCGTCGTCGTCGGTGCGGGAATCGCAGGGCTGGCCCTGGCCCGGCGGCTCCGCGCACACGGGCGGTCTGCGGTGGTGCTCGAGCGCGCGCGCGGGGTGGTCGGACGCTGCGCCACCCGTCGCGTCGAGGGCCAGCCCGTGGATCATGGGCTTCCCTACCTGCATGGTCAGTCGCAACGGTTTCTCGCAGACCTCGACAGCGTGTCGGAGTTCACCGTGCTCGCGAACTGGCCGCGGGTTCCGGATGCCTGACCGGCGATGCGCTGGGCTCGCTGCGTTGCGATTGCCGGGACCAACTCGAGGTCTCGTTGCGTGCGATCGCGGAGCACGAGTACGGGCTGGTGCTCTACCTGAGGCAGGAGGGGCGCGGCATCGGACTCCTCAACAAGCTTCGCGCCTACGGATTGCAGGATCGCGGGCTCGACACTGTGGAGGCGAACCTCGCGCTCGGGTTCCGCGATGACGAGCGCGAGTACTCGATCGCCGCTCACATGCTGCACAGCCTCAAGGTGAGCTCCATCCGGCTGCTCACGAACAACCCGCGAAAGGTCGAAGAACTGGCGCGGTACGGAATCAAGATCACCGACCGGCTGCCACACGTTATCCCGGCCAACGACTACAATCGCTTTTACCTTGAGACCAAGCGGGAGAAGTCCGGGCACATCCTCGACCCGCTGGGCACGCCGCACATGCAGGAGCAGGGTGAGAGCGTGCAGGTCGGGAGCGGACTCGGGCATGGTTGAGCGAGCGGGCCGCGGCGTCGGGCGGCGTGGAAGCGAAGCAAGCACAGACCATTCAGCCGAGCTGACAGGATTTGAGCGAGACATGGAAACGGGAAAGGACCTGATCGTCGTCACGGGCGCCACCGGCCTGCAGGGCGGCGCGACCGCGCGCGAGCTGCTCGCCAAGGGACACCAGGTCCGCGCGCTGACATGCAAGCCCGACTCTCCGCGGGCGCGTGAGCTGGCGAAGCTCGGGGCGGAGGCCGTGGCCGGCGATCTGGAAGCCGCCGCCTCGCGCGAGCGCGCGTTGGCGGGCGCGTGGGGCGACGCGCTCTAGCAGACTCGGAGACATAGCCATGTAGTCCATGGATCTCATACGCGACAACCTGATCAAGAGCAGGGACCGCGTGCTCGCTCGAGTCGAAGAAATGCGAGAGTACTGCCTCGTATTCCCGACGCGGAACGGGGGCTGCCACACGCTGTGGGTGCTCGGACACCTGGCCTACGTCGAGGTGTTGGTCGTCCGCACCTTCATGCTCGGAGAAGCGAACCCGCTCGCTGAGTGGGAAAAGATCTTCGACGGCGCGGACGTGAGCGGAGACGCCGGCACGTTCCCCCCGTTCGACCAGGTTCTCGCCCAGTGCCGTGAGGTGCGCAAGTCGACTCTGGCGCTCATGGTTTCACTCTCGGAAGCGGACCTCGACCCGGCGAGCGCGAGAGTACCCGCCGGCTTCGAGGACACTTTCGGCACCTATCGCCTTTGCGTGCAGTACGTCGCCGACCACTGGTACATGCATCGCGGACAACTGGCGGATGCCAGACGGGCGGCGGGAGTGGAGCGGATGTGGGTTTAGGGGCGGAGGCTCAGGGCCGCCAACTTCCGAAGCCGGCGTGATCGACCCGACCAAGGTGACGCGCACGGCGCTGCAGAACACGGCGTCGGTGGCGACGCCTGCTCTTGACGACCGAAGCGCTGATCACGGAGATCCCGGAGAAGCAGCAGTCGCAGGGCAACCCGGGCGGTGGTGGTGGTGGCGGCGGGTTCGACGGCGGGGACTACTAGTCTCGCCCTGGCGCAAGCACAGCATCAACGCACCACGGAAACCCGGACCACCGAGGACGCTGGCCCGCGGCGCGCGCGCACGAAATACAGCCCCGGCGTGAGTTCGCCGGCCCGCACCAGCATGATCTCGTGCCGGCCGCTCCCGAGGCTCCCGAGCTCGCGCGTCAGGCGCAGTTGTCCGGTCACGTCCAGCAGCTCGAGCCGAGCCGGAGCCGCATCGGGCAGGGTGAGGCTCACGCTCAGGCCATCATCCGAGGGGTTCGCGCGGGGTGCCCCGAGCGCGAACGAGAGCGACGGAACGGTGAGCCAGACCTCTGCCAACGCGTCGCCGCTCGCCAGCCGCAGGCGATAGCCCTGCGCGACGCCGGGGATCAGGTCGTCGTCCACGATCGAGATTCTCCCCAGGCCGTCGGGAACGCCAATCGAGAGCGTGCTCCAGGGCTCGCCGCCACGCGAGCGCTCGATCGTCGCCGCGGCAGAGCTGGCGGTCTGCCAGACCACGCGTGCACGCCCGTCGCGCACCTCCGCGCTCACCAACGAAGCCAGCGTTGCGGTGGGGCTCTGGAAGGTCTGCAGCGCCGCGAAGTTCGGACACAGCTGTCCGGACACGCGCGGGAAGTTGCCACCCAGGAACACCCGCGCGCCCGCGACTGCAATCGAGAACACATTGCCGAGCGGAATGTCCGGGGTCCACGGCAGCGGCTGGCCGGTGGTCACGTTCACGGCGGCGACACCGGTTCGCGACTGCCCGGCAACGTGCGTGAAGAATCCACCCAGGTAGAGTGCCGAGCCGTCCAAGCCCAGGCATCCGACGGCTCCATCCACCCCCGGGTTCAGAGCCATCACCTGTCCCGTGGCGCCGTCGATGGCGGCGAGCCCGAGACGATCCTGACCACCGATCCGGGTGAACTCGCCGCCCGCGTATAGGACTGACCCCGCCGCCAGCAGAGCGTCCACGTCGGCGTCTGCGTCCGAGCCCCAGGGGAGGACCTGGCCGTTCGTTGCATTCACGGCGGCAACCCGGCTCCTGCCCTGACCGCCGACGCTCGAGAACGCGCCCCCTGCGTAGAGCGTCGAGCCGCTCTGCGCCAGTGCGTAGACGTTGTTGTCCGCATCCACGCGCCAGGTGGTCTGGCCGCTGGTGGGATCGAGGGCCGCGAGGTGATTGCCACCGCCCCCCGGCGAGTTGTAGACGCCCACGATGTACACCGAGGCCGCGTCCGCCTGCATGCCGCGGATCAGCGGCGGCGCCAGTCCGAACTGGCCGAAAGTGAAGAGCCCGGGATCCCAGGGCGTGAGCTGCGCCGTCGCAGCGTCCACCGCCGCGAGCCCCATGCGGGGCTGGCCCTGCACGGATGTGAAGGATCCCGCCAGGTAGGCAGTCGAGCCGTTCAGCGCCAGCTGGTTGGAGGTGGCATTGCACTGCGGGTCCCACGGCAACAGCTGGGCCGTGGAGAGGTCGATCGCCGCGAATCCCACCCGCTTGGCCATGCCGATCAGGGTGAACACGCCGGCCGCGTACAGGGTGGATCCCGAAACCGCCAACGAGTACACGGGCTTGTCCGGACCAGGGTCCCACGCAGTGGCGAGTCCGGTCGTGCCATCGATGGCGGCGAGCTGGTGGCGCAACTGTCCGCCCATGACGGAGAACTGTCCTCCCACATAGACCGTCGAGCCGTCGGTGGCGACGCACGTGGCACCCGCCGAACTCGGCGTCAGAGCCGGGTTCCACGAGGTCGGCGCCCCGCCTCCCGCATCGATCGCGGCCACGCCGTAGCGCGACTGCCCGCCGATGCTCGAGACTGGGCCGGAAACATAGATCGTCGTACCGCTGCTCGCGATCGAGAGGACGTAGGAATTGGCCACCGGGTTCCAGGCGGTGGCAAGGCCCGTGAGCGGATCGATCGCACCCAGATGGCTGCGCGGCTGACCGCCGATGCTCAGGAACCCGCCCCCCACGTAGATCGCCGGGGCGGTCGCGAGAATACAATCCACCTCGTTATCCGGATTCGGATCCCAGCCGGTCGCCGTTCCGCTGGTGGCAATCAGCTCTGCAAGACGGTTTCGAGCTTGGCCCCCGAGGGCTGTGAAGTAGCCTCCGGCGAGCACGGTCCCGGTGGCCGAGATCGCCACGGCATTGACCTTGGCGTTTGGCTGTGGATCCCACGAAGTTGCCAGCCCGCTTGCAGCGTCGACGGCTCCCAAACCGGCGCGACTTTGCCCGCCGAGCGAGGTGAAGTCCCCCGCTACATAGAGGGTCGAGCCAAGCAGGGCGAGGCTGCGCACGCCCTCGAACGCGCTGAAGATGACCACGCTCGGGGCCCACGGGTCCAGCGAGCGATCGGCGCGAATGTGCGCAAGGTGAGTCCGGGGGTGTCCGCCGACCGATGTGAATTTGCCCCCGATGTAGTAGCCGCCGCCGCCATCGGGGATGCAGACGTTGACGATGCCGTCCACGAGGCGTGACGAGCCGTCCAGAATCAGCCCGGAAGCGGGATCGAGCATCGCTCCGCCACCCGAGACCAATCCGACGCGCGTGAAGTTTCCGGCCAGATAGAGTGTGTTGCCGACCGGAACCGCTCGATAGACGAGGTCGTTGGTGACGGGAAAGTGCGGGTCGGGAGCCTGCGCTTGGGCACTGCGACCGGAGACTGCGGCAACCGCGAGGACGAGAATCGCGACGCAGGATCGAGCCCAGGAGCGCAGGCGGTTGCGAGGGGCGGGAAGCATCGGCGGCGCCTCCGGGGGGTCTGTTGGGGCAAGTCGCAGCAAAAAACTGGGTGCGATGCGTCCCCGCAAATATAGGTCCCTCTGCCGGCCTTTTCACGGGAATAGTGTCCTGACCATCCATGACGTACCGCGGATTTTCCGACCTGTTCGACCTCGAAGGCAACGCGTCGACAATCAATCGGGTGTGGACGCTCGCGCCGTCGTGGACGCGGTGATTCGCTGGCGAACGGGTGTTTTCTTCGCTCGGTGAACATGTGGTCGCAAGCATTTTCAGGCGCTGCGTCGCGGAGCCGCTGAGCCCGGGTGCCGGATCTCGCGGCAGACCGGGACCGTCGCCGGATAATCCGGTACGCTCCCCGCGCATGACGCCTGACACTGAGCTCCCCGTCCGCATCCGCCGGCTCGCACACGCCGAGGGGCTGCCGTTGCCCGCCTACGAGACGCCGGGCGCTGCCGGCATGGATGTGCGCGCCGCGGTCGAGGCGCCGCTCACGCTGGCACCGGGGGCGATCGCGCTGGTGCCCACCGGTTTCGTCATCGAGGTGCCCGAGGGCTTCGAGATGCAAGTGCGCCCGCGCTCGGGGCTCGCCGCGAAGCACGGCATCACGCTGCCCAACAGCCCGGCGACCATCGATTCCGACTATCGCGGCGAGGTGCGCGTGATCATGCAGAACCTGGGCGCCGAGCCGTTCGTGATCGAGCGCGGCGCGCGCATCGCGCAGATGGTACTGCAGCGCGTGCCACGCGTGGCATGGGTCGAGGCGGAGGAGCTTTCCGAGACCACACGCGGCGCCGGAGGTTTCGGGCACACGGGAGCGAAGTAGGCGTTCTCATCGGATGCTCGTCCCGCGCGCAATCGCTTCCGAGAAATCACCCGCGTCAACGCAGCGAGAGGACTGGAGCGAGTCCGGAGTCTCACGCGAGCACACAAACCGGACAACCGGTCGCGAGCGG
>JAYVCN010000344.1:0-3957 GCA_043749875.1 Candidatus Eiseniibacteriota bacterium
AACAGGGGTTGCGAGAATGAAGAAGACAGGCTCGCCATGGCGGTGAGTCCGCCGACCATGGCGTAGTTGAGCCCCAAGCGCGCCGCCAGCAGCGGCAGCAACGGCAGGAAGAAGCTCGAATAGGCGTCGATGGTGAAGTGGCCGGCCGCGAGCACGACCAGGCGCGGGGTGAGGAACGGCGAGGAGGACGAGCGCATGAACGCACGACTGTAGCATGCGCACGGGCAGCCGACCGAGCAGCAGACCGCCCGGACCGTGGGGAGATCGTCCGGGCGTTGCTCGCGGCATTCCGCGACGGGTCAGGCGACGTCGCGCGCGAGGATGGAGTCGAAGCGGCGGATGAATTCCTCGGTGCGATGCACTTCGTCGATGGCCGGCTGCAAGTAGGGACGGGCCTCGGCAAGGCGCTCCTCGCGCGCTTTCTCCTCGATCTCGCCGAACAGCATCGTGCAGCCGCCCGCGCCAATGGTGGCGCACATGCCCTTCAGGCCGTGCGATTCGAACTCGACGCGCCGGGCGTCGCCGGCGTCGAACGCCTGCGTGAGCCGCTCGAGCCGGATCGAGACATCGCCGAGAAAAGTGTGCAGCAGCGATGCGCGCAACGCCGGCAGGCCCATGCACGCCGTATCGAGCTGCTCGAGGTCGATCGCCGGTCCGTCGGGGACTTCCAGGACGTCGTGCACGCCGGCTTCCGCCAGCTCGCGCACGAGCTTCGCCACGGGCCGTGCAGCGGTCGGCGGCACGAGTGGGGGGGCGTCGTAGTGTGACGACACCACCGTCAGCCGCGGCGGCGTCGCCGCTTCGGCATCGGCTTCAACCGCCCGGCCGTCACGCGAGGTGTACTTCTCGACCGTGCTCGTGAGCAGTTCCAGGTTGATGGGCTTGCCGAGCACGAGGTCCATGCCAGCGGCGAGGCAACGGTCGCGGTCGGGCTTGTGGTCGGCGTTGGCGGTGAGCCCGATGATCGGCGTGCGCCAGGCGCCACGCTCGCGAGCACGGATGGCGGCCGTGGTGCGGCAGCCGTCCAGGTCGGGCATCTGCATATCCATCAGGATCAGGTCCCAGCGCTCGTTCTCGGTCAGCTCGATGGCACGCCGTCCGCTGTTCGCGCCCTCGATGTTGTAGCCAACGCGGTGAAGGGCGCTGGTGGCAACGAGCTGGTTCACCGGATCGTCGTCCACGAGCAGTAACCGCAGCTTGCCGCGGCGAGCCTCGGCCAGCGAGTGGCGGGTGATGAGGGGTCGCTCGTTCTTCGTGCCGTCGGCGATGCCAGGCTGGAGCACTTCGACCAGCGCCTCGTAAAGCTGCGCCGGATCCAGCGGTTTCATGAGGTAGGCCGCGAAGCCCGCCGCCTTCACGCGGCCACCGTCGCCTGGGCGGCCGAGGCTCGTGACCATGACCAGCCGCGTGGCGTCGAGCGCCTCGTCCGCGCGCACGGCCTGCCCCAGCTCCTCGCCGTCCAGCAGCTCGAGGTGGCGATCGAGCACCGCGACGGCGTACGGCGTGCCGGATGCGGCGGCGGCGCACACCATGCGCAGCGCTTCGGGCCCGTTCTCGGCGCGTGACACGTCACAGCCCCACGCCTGCAACACCTCGGCGAGCGGCTCGCGGTCGCCGGTGGTGCCGTCGGCCACGAGCATGCGCACTCCGCGCAGCGCGACTTCGTTGCTCGGAACGGCCGGGCTGCCCAGCAGCACCGCCTGCTTCTCGAGCTTCATGCGGAACCAGAACGTGCTGCCCTCGCCGGGCGTGCTGTCCACCCCCATCTCGCCGCCCATGGCCTCGACGAGACGCTTGGAGATGGCGAGCCCGAGTCCCGAGCCGCCGAAGCGACGTGAGATGGTGGCGTCGGCCTGCTCGTAGGGCTCGAACAGCGCGGCCTGTGCCTGTGGCTCGATGCCGATGCCGGTGTCGCTGACCTGGAAGTACAGCGTCACCTGGTCGTCATCCTCGGCCTCGCGCTCGACGCGCAGGTTCACCGAGCCCTGCTCCGTGAACTTGACGGCGTTGGAACCGAGATTCAACAGCACCTGGCGCAAACGGCCGGGATCGCCCACGAGGCGTGACGGCACCAGTGCGTTGACGCGGGCGTCGAACGACAGCGACTTGGTGCCGGCGATCGCTTGCAGCACACCGGCGATCTGCTCGATGGTCACGCGCAGGTCGAAGTCCATCTTCTCCACCGGCATGCGCCCGGCTTCGAGCCGCGAGTAGTCGAGCGTGTCGTTGATGAGCGCGAGCAGCGTCTGAGTACTCTGCCGGATCAGCTCGACGAGCTGGCGCGCTTCGGCCGGCAACTCGCCCTGGAGCAACAGGTTCGTCACTCCAATGACACCGTTCATCGGCGTGCGGATCTCGTGGCTCATGGTGGCGAGGAAGTCGCCCTTCACGCGCGCAAGATCGCGCGCTTCGGCGAGACTGTGCTCGAGCTGGCCCACGCGCGAATCCTCACCGTTCGCAAACTCCGCGGCGCTCCGCATGGCGGTACCCGCCGGGCGCTGGCGCGCGACGCCGACCAGGTAGTGTTCGCCCTCCGCGCTGCTCGCGAATCTCAGACGCGCCTCGGCCTCGACGACGCTGCCGTCCGGGCGCGCGATGTGCAGCACGCGGTCGATCGAGCCACCGCCCCGCCGCTGCAGCCGCAGCAGCGCGCGCACGACACCCGGCACCTGCGCGGCCACGAGCAGATTCGTGCACGACGTGCCGACGCAATCCTTCACGCGCTTGCCGGTGAACGATTCGAATGCGGATGAGGCCCACACCAGTCGTCCCCACGCATCCGTGCTGAACATCAGGTCCGGGGACGCTTCCAGCACTTCGCGCAAGCCGATGGCGGGCGCGAATGCGGGAGGTCCGGAGCGCACGGGACGTGAACGGTCGTTCATGGCGCCTCATCAGGCAGGTGATCCCCCGGCGGCGGACGTACCTGTCCGCCTGAGCGATGGTCCGGGTGATGCTCGGGCGGGTTATCGTCGGGTCAGTGAGTGAGCTTGAGCACGGAACGGGACGCCGTCTGGATTCTGGACACGGCCGAACGCAGCCGAGCGTGCGGTGGCCCGCCATGCACTGGCGTGCAGGCCGCGGGGTCGTTACCGTGCGCGCTCCCATGCGCGCCACCCTCCCGTTGCCCACCCCCCAGCCCTCCGCTCCTGCGCTCGACGCACGCGCGCTCACGATCGCGCAAGTCGCGACCCGCTGGGCGCCACTGGCCGGGAGCTGGCTGCTGATGGGGCTGGAGTTGCCGGCGGTGAGCGCGGTGATGGCGCGGCTGCCGCACGCGACCGTGAGCCTGGCGGCCTACGGCGGCGTGGTGTTCCCGCTGTCGCTGCTGATCGAGTCACCGATCCTCATGCTGCTCACCGCCTCCACCGCGCTGGCCCGCGACGCGCGCTCCTATGCGGTCGTGCGCCGCTTCATGTTCACGGCCGCGGGCCTGCTCACGGCACTGCACGTGCTGCTGGCGTTCACGCCGCTGTTCGATGTCGTCGCGTCCACGCTCATCGGCATCCCCGAGCCGGTGCGCGAGCCGGCCCGCATCGGCCTGCGCATCATGCTGCCGTGGACGCTGTCGATCGCCTACCGGCGCACGCAGCAGGGCGTGCTGATCCGCTTCGACCATTCACGCGCGGTGACCTGGGGCACGATGGTGCGGCTCGCAACACTCACGCTGGTGCTGGCGCTGGGCAGCTGGCTCGGCCGCTGGCCGGGCATCGTGGTCGGCACCTGTGCCGTGGCGTGCGGCGTCATGGCGGAGGCGGTGTTCGCGGGGGTCGCGGTGCGCCCGGTGCTGCGTGGCGTGCTCGCCGCGGCCCCGGCGGCCGATCCGCCGCTCACCATGCGCGCGTTCGTGCGCTTCTACACCCCCCTCGGCCTCACGCCGCTGCTCAATTTCATCTCGATGCCGCTGGCATCGGCCGCCATGAGCCGCATGCCCAACGCGCTCGAATCGCTCGCGGC
>JAYVCN010000345.1:0-4328 GCA_043749875.1 Candidatus Eiseniibacteriota bacterium
TCTCGGATGCCAAGAACGCGCTCGTCCGCCCGGCCGAGGCTGAGCGTATCGCAATGTCCGACTTCGATCGCCACATCGCGTCGCTCTACGGCCAGTACCAGTCGGCACTCCGCCGCGCGGGCGCACTCGATTTCGACGACTTGATCGCGGAGACGGTTCGACTGTGGCTGGAACATCCCGACGCCGGGGCGCGCTGGTCCCGGCGCTTCCAGCATGTGCTCGTGGACGAGTACCAGGACACGAACCACGCCCAGTTCCGGCTCGTGCAGGCGCTCGGCGCCATCCACAACAACGTGTTCGTGGTCGGCGATGACGACCAGAGCATCTACGGCTGGCGCGGCGCCGACCTCGCCAACGTGCTCGACTTCGAGCGCACGTTCCCCGGCGCGGTGACGATCCGGCTGGAACAGAATTATCGCAGCACGCGCAACATCCTCGCCGCGGCGAACGCGATGATCGCGCACAACGTGGCGCGCAAGGGCAAGACGCTGTGGAGTGACCGCGAAGCGGGCGCGAACCTGGTGTTCGCGCTGACCCCCGACGAGACGTTCGAGGCGCGGCGCGTGCGGCACTGGCTCGAGCGCCAGCAGGCGCGCGGCCGGAGGCTCCAGGCCTGCGCCGTGCTGTACCGGACCAACGCGCAGTCGCGTGCGCTCGAGACCGAGCTGCGCCAGTCGGGTATGCCCTACGAGATCGTGGGGGGGGTGTCGTTCTTCCAGCGACGCGAGGTGAAGGACGTGCTCGCCTACCTGCTCCTGGCGGTGAAACCGCTCGACGTGGCGTCGTTCTTCCGGGTGTGGAACACGCCGCGGCGCGGGCTGGGGCCCATGGTCGAAGCGCAGGTGCGCGCCCGGCTGGCGCTCCCCGGCACGGATCCGGTTTCGGCATTGCGAGCGATCGCCGCCGAGGCCGGCTTGAAGGGCGCCGCGCGCAGCGGTGCGAGCCAGTTCGTGACGCTGCTCGACGAGTTGCGAGGTCAGCTCGCGGCCCCCGTCGACGAGCTGTTCGCACTGCTGCTCGAGCGCAGCGGTTACCTCGATCACCTCGCCGCCGCGGGCGAGGAGGACCTCGCCGAGCGGCGCGCGAACGGGGAGGAACTCGGCGTGGCCGCGGCGCAGTTTGCCGCCGCCCACGCCGGCGAGGAGCCGGCGAATGGTGGGTTGCTGGCGTGGCTCTCGGAATGTTCGCTGCTCACCGACGCCGACCGCGCCAGCGAGGGCGATCGCGTGCTGCTGCTCACGGTGCACAACGCCAAGGGGCTGGAGTTCGACGCGGTCGCCGTGGCGGGCCTCGAGGAGGGCCTGATGCCGCACGCCTCCTCGCTCGATTCGGGCGAGCAGCTCGAGGAGGAACGACGCCTGTTCTACGTGGCGCTCACGCGCGCGCGCGATGAGGTGCTGTTGACGGCGGCCGCCTATCGCCGCCGCTACGACGGCGGGCGCGGCTCGGCGGTGTCGCGCTTCGTGAGCGAGATCCCCGAGCTACTGTTAGAGCGCGAGGAGACTGTGGGCACGTGGTCCGACCGCGGCGGGCGTGCCGGCGGCGACCGCGAGCACCGCAGCGCGAGCTGGCGGCGCAGGGGCGGCTCGGGGGCCGAGCGTGAGCACGATCCCGGGAACGACGGCGATGCGCAGGCCATGGTGAGCCCGCGCGCCGGTGGCGGCCGCGGCGCCAACGCGCGGCGCGCCGTGGGCCAGCGGGTGCTGCACGAGACGTTTGGTCCGGGCACGGTGCTCGACGCCGAGGGGGATGGGCCCGACATGAAGCTGACCGTGCGCTTCAGCGGCACCATCAAGAAGGTGTTCGCGCGCTTCGTGAGCGGGGTGGCCGATGGCGATTGACCGCGCCGAGGCCGCGCGCATCGCGGAGCTGGCACGTCTGGCAGTGCCCGAGGACGAGCTCGGCCGCGTGGCGGAGCAGTTGTCGCAGGTGCTCGAGTTCGCGGCCACGCTCGACCAACTGGAACTCTCGGACTGCGAGCCGACCGTGTTCGCGCCGGCCGGCCAGCCGCTGCGCGACGACACGCCGGACGGGCGCACGCTCGGCGCCGAACGCGCGACTGCGGGCGCTCCCGAATCCGAGCACGGCTTCTTCCTCGTGCCGCCAGTGGTGGAGAACCTCGAGCCATGACGCAGCCGGCGTCGTGGACGCTGCCGGCGCGCGCGCTCGCTGCCGCCGTGCGCGCACGGAAGCTGTCAGCCGAGGACGCCGCAGAGGCGGGCTTCGCCGGCCCCGGCGCGCGCTGGGAGCCGGACGTGCACGCGATCGTGCACACGGACCCTGCCGCGCGGCGCGCGGCAGCGAGCAGCGCGGCACGAGCGATCGCAGGCGGCGTTGCTGGCGATGCCGCGCTTGCCGGCGTGCCGGTGCTGGTCAAGGACAACTTGTGCACCACGGACTACCCGACCACGTGTGGTTCGCGCATTCTCGCCGGCTGGCGCTCGCCCTACGACGCCACCGTCGTCCAGCGTCTTCGCGCCGCCGGCGCGGTGGTGGTGGGCAAGGGCAACATGGACGAGTTCGCGATGGGCTCCTCCACCGAGTTCAGCGCCTATGGCCCGAGTCGCAACCCGTACGACCTGTCGCGCGTTCCCGGTGGATCGTCGGGCGGACCCGCGGCCGCGGTCGCCTACGGGCTGGTACCGCTGGCGCTCGGCAGCGACACCGGCGGCTCGGTGCGCCAGCCGGCGGCATTCTGCGGCGTGTACGGCTTGAAGCCCACTTACGGGCGGCTGTCGCGCTACGGCCTGGTGGCGTTCGGCTCCTCGCTCGATCAGGTGGGGCTGTTCGCACGCCACGTGGGCGACGTGGCGGACGCCTATGGCGCGCTCGCCGGCCCCGACCCGTTCGACGCGAGCTCACGCCCGGGCGCGGCTCCCGATGTGTCGGGCTGGGACCAGGGTGTGCGGGGCTCGCGCTTCGGCTGGCCCGCGAACCTGTGGCGCGAGGGGGTGGACGCAAGCCTCGTCGAGGCACTCGAACGCGGCGCCACGGCGCTCGAACGCGCGGGCGCCACGCGCATACCGTTCGAGTTCCTGCCCGGCACGTTCGCCGTGGCTACTTATTACCTGCTCGCCACCGCGGAGGCCAGCAGCAACCTGGCGCGCTTCGACGGCGTGCGCTACGGCTACCGCCACGCGGCCAATGACGTCTCCGAACTCGTCGCGCGCACGCGCGGGGACGGGTTCGGCCCCGAGGTCCGGCGCCGCATCCTGCTCGGCACCTACGCGCTCTCGGCCGGTTACCACGACGCGTACTATGCGAAGGCGCAGCGCGCGCGCACGCGCATCGTGCGCGAGTACCTCGCCGCGTTCGCGCGCTGCGACTTCATGCTCCTGCCCGTGACACCGACGCTGCCGTTCAAGCTCGGGGAGAAACTCGAGAACCCGCTCGCCATGTACCTGTCCGACATCTTCACCCTCGGCGCCAACCTCGCCGGCATCCCGGGCCTGTCGGTGCCCATGGGACTCGAACCCGGCGGGCTGCCGGTGGCGGTGCAGCTGCTCGGCCCCGCGGACGCGGAACCGGTGCTGCTGCGCGCCGCCCGGGCATTGGAAGTCGAAGGAGAAGCCGAGCGTATGAGACGAGGCTTTGAAAGAGAGTTCGCATGGCCTGGGAGCCGGTGATCGGGCTGGAGTGCCACGTCCAGCTGCGCACGCGCACCAAGATGTTCTGTGGCTGCCCGGTGGCGTTCGGCGCAGCGCCCAATGCCAACGTCTGCCCGGTGTGCCTGGGACTGCCGGGCGCGTTGCCGCGCGCGAATGCCACGGCGATCGAGTACGCGCTCCGCCTCGGCGTGGCCCTCGGCTGCCGCATCCGCAGCGAGAGCGTGTTCGCGCGCAAGAACTACTTCTACCCCGACATGCCAAAGAACTACCAGCTGACCCAGTACGATCGGCCGCTGTGCGAGGGGGGCGAGCTGCCCCTCACGCTCGACGGCAGCACGCGCGGCGTGCAGCTGACGCGCATCCACTGCGAAGAGGACGCCGGCAAGTCGTTCCATCCCGAGCGCCGCGGCGACCGCCGGTTGTCGCGGGTGGATTTCAATCGCGCGGGCGTGCCGCTGCTGGAGCTGGTCACCGAACCGGTGCTGCGCACACCGGCCGAGTGCGCCGCATTTCTCACGGCGCTCAGGCGGCTGGTGCGTTGGATCGGTATCTCGGACGGCGACATGGACAAGGGGCAGCTGCGTTGCGACGCCAACGTCAGCCTGCGGCCGGCGGGAGCGGGGACGCTCGGCACCAAGACCGAATTGAAGAATTTGAACACCATCCAGGGAGTCGAGCGCGGCGTCACCGCCGAGATCGCGCGCCAGGCCGCCGTGCTCG
>JAYVCN010000346.1:0-3983 GCA_043749875.1 Candidatus Eiseniibacteriota bacterium
GAGCCCCGGGGGGATATGCCAGGTAGCACACGGTGAGCGCAGGCCTCGAGCCTCGCTCACCGCCCGGCGGCGCGCCGGGCAAGCGGCCACTCCGCCAAGGCGGACGTGGCCGCAGCGCATTCGGGGCTCAGGCTGCTCGCGAGCCGGGGCCGTGATAGCGTCGAAGGTATGACCCGGCACAGCGTCGAAGCCATTATTGCATCGCTCGAGAGCGCCGGCGTCCGCTACCTGATCGTGGGCGGGCTCGCCGTGGTGGCGCATGGATACGTGCGCTTCACGGCCGACATCGACCTGGTGCTGGCGCCGGACGGGGACAATCTCCTCCGGGCCGTGACCGCGCTGGAAGACCAGGGCTACCGCCCGCGAGCACCGGTTCCGTTCGGAGCTTTCCTGGATGCCGGTGAGCGCGCTCGGTGGCAGAATGAGAAAAGCATGGTGGTGTTCTCCGCGAGCAGCCCGCGCCATCCAGCGACCCAGGTCGATCTGTTCCTCGAGGCGCCATTCGAGTTCGAGGGAGCGTGGCAGCGCTCCGTCGCCATGGAGATCTCGCCGCAGCTCCACGCCCGGTTCATCGCGCTGTCGGACCTGCGCGCCATGAAGCGCGCCGCCGGGCGGCCGATGGATCTGCTCGATCTGGACGCGCTCGCTCGCGTGCATCCCGAGGAGACGCCGTGACGGATCCCGGCGAACGGCGCGAGTGGGAGCAGGGCTGGCAGGGGCACGTCGATGCCCAGGCCCGGCGCATGGCCGCGCTGTCGCTGGCCGAGAAACTCGACTGGCTCGAGGACGCGCACGCGCTCGTGATCCATCTGCAGACTCACCAGCCGCGGGTGGGCGACGGCACCGACCCCGTTTGACCGGCGCATCCCGCGCCCGTAACCTGTTGCCTGAACGTTCGCAGCACCCGGCAGGGCGACGTGCCCGCCGGCTCCCGGGACCCACGGGTCCCCGCGCTCCGAGAGCGCAGCCCCCTATGCCCTTCTCATTCGAACTCGAAGCCGAGGATCAGGCCAGCGGCGCGCGCGCCGGGCGCTTCACCACGTCCCATGGCGAGGTGCTCACACCGGCGTTCATGCCGGTGGGCACCGCGGGCTCCGTGAAGACGCTCACTCCGGATGACCTCACGGCCGCCGGCTGCGACATCCTGCTCGCCAACACCTATCACTTGCTGCTGCGTCCGGGCGTCGGCACGGTTCGGCATATGGGCGGGCTGCATCGCTTCATGGGCTGGGGCGGCGCGATCCTCACCGACAGTGGGGGCTTCCAGGTCATGAGCCTGACGGATCTGAACAAGGTGCATGAGGCGGGCGTGGAGTTCCGCTCGCACCTCGACGGCTCGAAGCACATGCTGTCGCCCGAGGAGGCCATCCGCGCGCAGGACGGGATCGGCACTGATATCGCGATGTCGTTCGACCACCTGGTGCGGCTGCCGGCGCCGCCAGAGGATGTGCGCGACGCGGTGTCGCGGACCGTGCGTTGGGCGCAGCGCGGCCTCGACGAGCGTGCGCGGCTGCGCGAGCAGGGGCGCGGCGGCATGGCATTGTTCGGCATCAACCAGGGCGGCGTCGACGCCGATGAGCGCGCGCGCTGCTTCGCGCAACTGGGGGCGATGCCGTTTGAGGGCTTTGCGCTCGGAGGATTGTGGGTGGGCGAGGGCCGCTCGCTCGGGCTCGAGATGGTCGAGCGCGATTGCGCCGAGTTCCCGCGTGACAAGCCGCGCTACCTGATGGGCGTCGGGCACCCGGTGGACGTGGTCGAGGCCGTGGCGCGCGGCGTGGACATGATGGATTGCGTGCTGCCGACGCGGAACGCGCGGCGCGGCACGGTGTTCATCGGCAGCGGCCGGCTGGTGGTGCGTAATGCCGCCTACGCGCACGACGAGCGCCCGCTCGATCCCGACTGCGACTGCACCACCTGCAAGAAGTACACGCGCGCCTACCTGCGCCACCTGTTCGTCTCGGGCGAGCTGCTCGGGATGCGCCTCGCCTCGGTGCACGCGGTGCATCACATGGTCACGCTGGTGCGTCGTGCGCGCACCGCCATCCTGGAAGGCCGTTACGCGGCGTTCCGCACGCAGTTCCTCGAGCAGTTCGCGAGCGGTGAGACGCTCGCACGGGTCGCGTCATGACGCACGCGATCCCCCCACTCCAGCGAAAGGAAGCGGCATGTTCGTGACGGCAGCGTTCGCGCAGACGGCAGGAGCCACGCCGGCGGATTCCTCGCCGATGGCGCAGTTTTTTGGGGGTGGCATGAGCTTCCCCGTGATGATGGGGCTGATGTTCGCCATCCTCTACTTCATGGTCATCCGGCCGCAGAGCGCCGATCGCAAGAAGCTGCAGAAGCAGATCGAAGCCCTGAAGAAGGGTGACCGGGTGCTCACCTCGAGCGGCATGTTCGCCACGGTCGTGAGCATCGAAGCGGACCGTGCCGTGCTGAGGATCGCGGACGAGACCAAGGTCGAGTTCGCCAAGAGCGCCATCACCCAGGTGCTCACGGAAGGGAAGTAACGATGCCGCTGCGACCCATCCGCATCTATGGCGACCCGGTGCTGCGCCAGAAGGCGCGCGAGATCCGCGAGTTCGACGACTCGCTACACGCGCTGGTGGCCGACCTGTTCGAGACCATGCAGGCCTACCAAGGGGTCGGGCTGGCCGCGAACCAGGTGGGCGTGGCGCAGCGCGTGTTCGTGGTGGACGTGCCGCAGGAAGGTGGGGCGCACGAACGCTTCGCGGTGGTGAACCCGGTGGTCAGCGATCGCTTGGGCAAGCAGGTCGATGAGGAGGGCTGCCTGTCCATGCCCGGCATCGCCGAGGATGTCCAGCGCGCGCGGTCGGTGCGCCTGCGCGGTTTCGACGAGCACGGCCAGCCGATCGACCGCGTGGTCGACGGCTTCCTCGCCCGTGCAGTCCAGCACGAATCGGACCATCTGGACGGCGTGCTGTTCACCGACCGGCTGTCGCCGCTCAAGAAGCAGTTCCTGCGCCGCGAGCTCGATGCGCTGGCGCGCGGCGAGCTACCCGATGGCTACCATCCGGGCAGGGGCGAGGGGGCGGGCGGTGGGGAGGCGATATGAAGCCGCGCGTGGTGTTCATGGGCACGCCCGAATTCGCGGTGCCGTCGCTGCGCGCCGTTACTGCCGCGTGCGACGTCGTGCGCGTAGTGACGCAGCCGGATCGGCCGCGCGGTCGCGGCCAGCACACGAGCGGGTCGCCGGTGGCGGTGGCCGCGAGCGAGCTGGGGCTGCCGGTGATGCGGCCTGCTGACATGAAGGCGCCCGAGGTGCACGACGAACTGGCGGGGTTGAATGCCGATGTGTTCGCGGTCGTGGCGTTCGGCGCCATCCTCACGCCGGCCGTGCTGGCGTTACCGCGTGCGGGCTGCGTGAACCTGCACGGCTCGCTGCTGCCCGACTACCGCGGCGCCTCGCCGGTGCAGCGCGCGCTGTGGGTTGGCCGCTCCGAGACCGGCGTGTGCACGTTGTTCATGGACGAGGGTATCGACACCGGCGACGTGATCCAGCGTGCGCGAGCCGCCGTACGGGACGACGATGACGCCGCGACGCTGGCGGCACGTCTGGCCGAGCTGGGTGCGCCACTGCTCGCCGAGAGCGTAGGCCTGGCCGCCGAAGGTCGTGCGCCGCGAGCACCTCAGGACCGCGCAGCCGGCAGCTACGCGAAGAAGTTGCGCAAGCAGGATGGCGACGTGGACTGGGCGCTGCCGGCGCGCACGGTGTGGGCGCATGCCCGTGCGGTCACGCCGTGGCCTGGAGCCACGACGGTATTCCGCGGCAAGCGCGTGCTGCTGGTGCGAGCGCGGCCGGAGGCGGGCGCAGTGGATGCCGCTGCACCCGGCACGCTGTTGAGGAGTGATCATGAAGGACTTCGCGTGGCGTGCGCCGATGGCGTGCTGCTCGTGACCAGACTCAAGCCGGAGGGGCGCGCGGAACTCGACGCCGCCAAGTGGGCGCGTGGAGCGCGTCCGCA
>JAYVCN010000347.1:0-7902 GCA_043749875.1 Candidatus Eiseniibacteriota bacterium
CGAGAACGTGAGTCTCGCCGCTGCACGCGGCCTCGCGCGCCACCGCGACCTGCATGCCTTGCGCTGGCTACTCGAGCACCCCGCCACGCTGTCGAAGCGACCGCTGCCCGCACTTTCTGGCCTGCTACGCTCGTTCGGTCCGGGTGCGCGTGCCATGCTCATCGCGGCGCTGGAACAGGGCGTCGCCGACACCCGCATCGAGTGCGCGTGCATCGACGCACTGGGCGTGTCGCGCTGCCTGTCGGCGCGCGGCAGCATCTCGCAACGCCTGCAGAGCCCGCACCTCGAGCTGCGCGTGGCCTCGGCCCGCGCGCTCGGGCGATTGGGCATGGGCGAAGCCATCCCGGTGCTGGTCATGACGCTCAGCGACCAAAGCTGGCCGGTGCGCGCCATGGCGGCGCAGGCGCTCGGCCGGTTGTCGGCCACGCCGGCGCTGGACGCACTCGCCTCGTGCGTGTCGGACCGCTCGTGGTGGGTGCGCCACCACGCGGCCTACGCGATGTTGAGCCTGGGCAATGAGGGCCGCGACGCACTGTGCGAGCTGGCGGCGCGCTCGGACGACCGCTACGCGCGCGAGATGGCTCGCGAGGCACTCGACATGGGAGGCGATGCGCGGTTGGCGTAGCACGCGTCCGCGCGCTTGCCCCCTCGCCGCCACTCCCCGACACTCGCGCCATGGCCCAGCCGACCCCGCGCGATCCGCGCAAGCCGCGCGCTTCTGATTACGTGCGCGAGCGCGCCGCGCGCGAATCCGGCGGCAGCGAACTGCAACGCGTGAAGGACGCGCTCATGCTGCGCGGGCTCTCGCCGCGCAAGCGCTTCGGGCAGAACTTCCTTGTGAGAGAAGACATCGCCGAGCGCATCGTCGAGCACGCCCACCTGCGCGAGGACGACGTGGCGGTGGAGATCGGGCCCGGCGCGGGCGCGCTTACGCTGCGCATCGCCCGGCGGGTCCGGCATCTGATCGCGGTTGAAAAGGACATCGGGCTCGTCTCATACCTGCGCGAGGAGTGCGGCGACGTGCCGCGCATCAGCATCGTCGAGGGCGATTTCCTCGAGTTCGATCTTGCGGCGGCCGCCGCTGCGCACGGCGTCGAACGACTGGTGGTCGTGGGCAACATCCCGTACAACGTCACCACTCCCATCCTCGAGCACCTGTTCGCCTCACGGAGATCCGTGCGCAGCGCCGTGCTGCTGGTGCAGAAGGAATACGCCGAGCGCCTGGCCGCCGCCGCGGGCACGCCCGAGTATGGTTCGCTGACGCTGTTCGCGCGCTACCACTCGCTCATGGAGCCGCTCATGACGCTGCGCTCGGGCTCGTTCTGGCCGCGGCCCACGGTGGACTCCATGCTGGTGCGCTTCTTCCTGCGCGAGCACCCGCCGGTCGAGGCGCCGGAGGTGTTGCTGTTCCGCATCATCCGCGCCTCGTTCCAGCAGCGGCGGAAGCAACTCGCCAACACGCTCGAGAATGCGCTCGGCCTGCCGCGTGATGCGGTCGACCGGCTCGGGCGTCAGGCCGGCATCGCGCTCACTCGTCGCGGCGAGACGCTGACGCTCGACGAGTTCGCGCGGCTGGCCCGGGCGGCAGAGGACCGCGGAATCAACGCCTGATTCGTGCCGCGGCGGGTGCGGCCACGCCCATCGGTGTGGCTCGCGACAACTTTCCGGGTGACGTGGCACGGGTGAGCCCGCTAGACTCGAGGGGATCGAGCGCTCACCTGCGCGCCCGAGGGGAGTTCGTCATGACCCGACACGCCGTACTCCTGCACGCGATCTGCGCGACTTCAATCGCATTGGGATTCGCCAGCCACGCCATGCTCCCGCCGCGTGCCTTCGCGTCCAACTGCGCCGGGACGACCACCGGGCTCATTCCGGTCACCGACCTCGGCACCGGCTTCTACCAGGGCTTGCAGGGCGGCCTCTATCCCGGCGGCTCGAACCTGCGTCCGCCCGCACACGAGTCGGCCGGCATCGCCATCGCCAACGCCATCGTGCCGCTCGATACGCTCGGGGCGCCGGATCCCACGAACGGCCGCGTCGTGTTCGTGTCCATCGGCATGAGCAATTGCACGCAGGAGTTCAGCGCGTTCGTGCCCAAGTCGAACGCCGATCCCGTGCGCAAGCCCAATGTGCGCACGATCGACTGCGCCCTCGGCGGCCAGACCGCACAGATCCTGGCGCAGCCCACATCGGCTTACTGGGACACGGTGTTCACGCGCCTGCGCGGGCGCGGCTCCTCGCCGCGGCAGGTGCAGGTGGTGTGGTTGAAGGACGCGAACGCGAACCCTACCGGTGGCTTCGCCGTGACGCGCGACACGCTCACCGCGCAGTTCTTCCGCATCGTGCAGATCATCAAGCAGAAGCTCCCCAACGCGAAGCTCTGCTACTTCACGAGCCGCATTTATGCCGGCTACGCCAGCTCGACGCTCAATCCGGAGCCGTATGCCTACGAGAACGCGTTCTCCGTGAAGCAGGTCATCGCGCGGCAGCTGTCGGGCGACCCGGCGTTGAACTTCGATCCCGCGCAGGGCGCCGTCGTGGCGCCGTGGCTGTCGTGGGGGCCGTATCTGTGGGCCGACGGCTTGACCCCGCGCTCGGATGGCCTGACGTGGGCGTGCAGCGAGCTGAACGTCTCCGACGGCACGCACCCTTCCGCCACCGGCCGCGCGAAGGTCGCCGACAGCCTGCTGGCGTTCGTGCGGCGCGATGTCACGACCGCACCGTGGTACACGCTGCCCGGGACACTGGGCGTGGGCGGTGCACGCCCGCCGCGCATGCAACTGGCGGTGTCTCCGAATCCCAGTCGCGGCAGCGTCGCGTTCGCGATCAGCGGCGCACCCGGCGTCGCATGGCGGCTCGAGGTGGTGGATGCACTCGGCCGCGTGGTGCACATCGCCAGCGGCACGAGTGCAGGCGGCAGCGAGCAGCACGCGTGGGACGGTCGCGACGCCAGCGGACGACTTGCCCCCGGAGGCTTCTACTGGGCGCGACTCCGCTCGCACGACATCCGCGTGACGCGAGGGTTTGTGCGACTGCGGTGAGTGCGACAGCGAACGGGCGCGAGTCTCACCACAGCGCCAGCCGGATGAACCGCAGCTCCGCGTGCCCCGCCGAATCGACCACGGCGCGGAACCGGTAGCCGCCGGTGCCCTCCACGTATTCTCCGCCGTTCGACTCGAGCGACCGACCGCCGAAGCGGCCGGTGATCCACATGAGGTCCTCACCGTGCACGCGCGGTCGCACCTCGACGCTCTCGCCCGGGGCCAGCGCCGGCACATGCACCGAGTCGTGTTCGGTGCGCACCCACAGCGCGTCGAGCCGGCGGCCCGAGGCGTTCACCACGCGCACGCGCGGCGACTCGCCATGGCCGCAGCCCGTGGCGGAGACGATCGCAAGGCCCAGAAACACGCACCCCGCGAGCCCTGCGGCCCGCGGGGTGATGGAAGCGAATGTCAGGCGAGGCACGTGGCTCACGGTTCGACGAACTTGTAGCCCACCTTGTGCACGGCCACGATGAACGGCTTCTCGAATCCGTCGCCCAGCTTGCTGCGCAGGTTCGAGACGTGCGTGTCCACGGTGCGCGTGGTCACGCCGAGTTCCTCGTCGACGCCCCAGATCTCCTCGAGCAGTTCCTCGCGGCTCACGGTGCGGCCGCGGTGCTCGATGAGATACTTGAGCAACTCGAACTCCTTGAACGACAGCGCCACCTGCTTGGCGGTCTTGTACACCTCGCGCGGCTCGAAGCGCACTTCGACGTCGCCGAAGGCGTAGATGGTCGTGGGCGGCGATCCGGTGTTCATGGGGCCACGCGCGACCAGGCGCTTCACGCGTGCCATGACCTCCTTGATGCTGAACGGCTTGGTCACGTAGTCATCCGCGCCGAGATCGAAGCCCTTAAGCACGTCGGCTTCGAAGTTGCGCGCCGTCATGACCAGCACCGGGATGTCCTTGTGCCGCTGACGGAGCTCTTTCAGGACCGTGAACCCGTCCTTCTCCGGCAGCATGATGTCGAGCAGCACGGCGTCCGGCTTCTGCTTCAACGCCATGCGCAGGCCTTCCTGCCCGGTCTTCGCGGTGAGGACGTCGTAGCCCTCGTAGCGGAAGTTGTGGGCGAGCCCATCGAGCATGCCCTCTTCGTCTTCGACGATCAGGATCTTTTTCATGGTCCATCTCCCGGGGCGCCTAGCCCCACACCGCGAGCGGCCTCACCGAGTCATCAGCCTCGAGCGGACGAGGTCCGCTTCAGGCTCCGAAGTCGCGCCTATGCGCCTGCGGAGCCGCGGCCTCCGTCCCAGACGGGCAGCAGGATGGTGAATGTACTGCCTTCGCCGGGCTTACTGGCCACCTCGACCCGGCCATGATGCGCGCGAACCAGCATCTCGACAAGCGACAGCCCCAGCCCAGCCCCTTTCACGGTATGCACCAGCCCGCTCTCGACCCGGGCGAATTTCTCGAAGATGCGCTCCTGGTCCTCGGGTGGAATGCCGATCCCGCGGTCCGAAACCGCCAGCCCTACCATCCCATCCCGGCTCTCGACGGCCACGCGCACGTCTTTCTGCTCGCGCGAGTACTTGACGGCGTTGTCGAGCAGGTTGAGCAGGCAATGCTGCAGTGCGCGGCCGTCCCCCAGCACCTTCGGGACGGAATCCGGGAGCGACACCTCGTAGTGGAACCCGGCGTCCTCCAGCCGCAGCCGGAAGCTGTCCATGGCGCCGTTCACCACGTCGCGCACGTCGACCGGCGAGCGCTCGAGCGTGCGCTGGCCCGCCTCGAGCCGCGAGAAGTCGAGGATGTTGTCCACCAGTTGTGCCAGCCGGTCGCTCTCGCGCGTGATCGTGCGCAGGTACTTGTCGCGCTCCGCGTCGGAACTCACGCGTCCCAACTCGAGCGTCTCGACCGCCAGCTTGATCACCGCCACCGGCGTCTTGAGTTCGTGCGTCACGTTCGAGACGAAGCTCGACTTGGCGTTCACGAGTTCGATCTGCCGCAGGATGTAGCGTGCGCCCACGAACGTCGAGCCCAGCATGACCAGGGCGAGCAGCGCGATGAACGCCACCTCGATCACCACCAGCCGGTGGGCGAAGGCCACCGGCGAAGTCTCCGTGGCCGACACCCGCACCTGGTAGCCCTCGAATGGCCCGGTCATGGATACCGTGCGCTCGGTCTGGCTCGACGTAGCCTCGCGCACGTGCGCCACTTCGTGGGCGTCGGCATCGAGCACGGTGATGGCGAGGTGGCGCGTGGATTCGAGTCCGCCATACATGCGCGGGCTCGACGGCAGGCGATCGATGACGACGGCGCGCAGGTTGGTGGCGAGGAACGCGCGTGGATTGAACCACCAGCCGCCGGCGCCGATCGCGTAACCGTCCGCGCCGTTGATGAGCATGGCCGCGAACGGATGATCGCGGTGGCCCGACGGGTCATCGCCATAGATGAGCAGCTGGCCGTCCACGGTGACGAGCGAGTAGCCCTCGAGTGCCTCGAGCGGCACGAACTGCGGCGCCTCGAATAGCCGCGCCCGCGTGGCCAGCGCATCGCGGATCTGGTCCACCGTGCCGCCGGTGCGCGACACCGCCTCCGCGCTCACCAGCGCGCCGCGCACCTGGTCCACCAGCTCGCGCTCGAATGACTCGATGACTTTCTCCGCCAGATACGCGTTGTAGCGGGCGGATTCCGCCTCGACCTGGCGCGCGACGCGCAGCGTGAGCCAGATCCCGGTCCCCGCCAGCGTCAGCGCCGGGAGCGCGACCGCCAGGATGAGCAGCGCCAGCTTCCGCTGGCGCGACCTGGGCAGGAACTGCTGTGGCCGTGGGAGGGGCATTTGTACCTACAAGCGTATGCCGGGTCAGCAGCCGAACCAAGCGAAGGAACGGTCAAGTCGTGCGGGTACGTGCCCGCGCGGGAGCCGAGGGGAAAAACGCAACGGGCCGGCCCGCCCAAGCGAACCGACCCGAGTACGTGAGCGAAACGTGTGTCAGCGCATGGCGACAGGCTGCCCTGTCATGGCGCGGATCTTCTGCAGGACGCCACGATCATTCGACGTGATCAGCGTCATGCAGCCGCGCTCGACGTTGACCACCTCGCGGTGCAGCTTGCCGCTGGCCATCGCGCCCCGCAGGTGCTTGCACTCATCGCACAGCTTCTCGTCGCTGCCGGCCGAGAGCGCCGCCATCATCTTGTCATTGCGCTTGGAGACCAGCGTCTGCAGCGCCTTGATGTCGGATTTGGAGTCGGCGGTGTAGACGATCATCGCGCCGTTCTTGAGCGCGACGACCTGGGCCTTGGCGCCCAGCGCGTGCACGGCCTGGTCGCAGTCGGCCCAAGCTTCGCAAGCCGAGCACTCGTGCGCCACACCGTTCATGTGCTCCGAGCAGATCATGCCGGCCGCGGTCGCAGTGAGGGATGCGCCCTTGGCATTCGTGCAGTGGTCCATGCCTGCGGCGGTGGCGCTACCATGCATGGGGCAATGTGCGCCATTGGCCATCGACGCGCCCTTCATGTCGCACTTGCCGCTCGCGGACATCGCCGCCGTGCTGGCAGACGTACCGTGCGCCGTGCAGGCGTCCTTGCTGTTGCTGGCGGTGACAGCCGAGTTGGCGCCCTTCATGTTGCAACCCATGGCGGCGGAGACGGCGGCGTTCTTCTCGCAGGCGGCGCGCATGGCCGGCGTGCACTTCGCGGCCATCGAGGCGGAGCAGCCGGTGGCGGCGCCGTTGGCAGCGGTCTTGTAGGTGATGGCTTCGGCGGAACAGCCGCCGTCGACGGGCACGCCGCCGGTGACCTTCTGGGCGGAAGCGACGGTGGCGGGCGTTGCAGAGGTGGCAGAAGCGGCGGACTTGGGGGCATCAGACGCGAGGGCCGCAGAGGCGGTACACGTGCTGGCGAGGAGTGCGAGGGCGAGCAGTCGCAGCGACTTCATGGAACCAACCTCCCGGAAGGCGAAGACACCGGGGACCTCGCCCGAACGGACGAGTCCCGATTGGACACCTGAATCATCGGCCGGCCACGAAAAAGCGTGTCACCAGCCAATGTGGCCGGTGTCAGGCATGTGCAAAAAGGCCTCTCCTGAGACGCCCACGAGCGTACCACCCGCGCCCCGACAAGTGCATTCCGAATCGCTGACCGGTCGAAAAGCACGTTTGGCGCGTCGTTGACGCTCTCGCACACCACTCCTAGTGTGCCCGAACCTGTCCATGGTCAAACGCCGATCCGCCGCCAAACAAAAACGTGCGCCCTTCGTCCTGGGCGTGCTCGCGGCCGCCGCCCTGGTGCTGTTCCTGGCCGGTGAGCTGCTGGCGTGGGCGGCCTCCGACTCCGGGCGGCTCGCCGTGTGGCGCTATGTGGCCCTCGGCGACCAGGCGCATGCGGTGCGCATCGTCGGCAGCCGCATCGAGCAGGGACTGGCGCGCGCCGGCATCGCGCGCGGCGCGATCGTGGCGAGGCCCGAGGGCGGCGAAGGCCCGGCGCTCCACTGGAAGGTGACGCTGCCGCGTGACGGCGCACCGTTGCTCGTGAACCACCTCGTGACCCGCGCGGTGGAAGCCGGCGGCGCGGTGGTGTTGTCGGGTCACGAGAAAGTACGGGACGATGGCGCGCTGGTGGTGACCTTGCTCGTGGGCGTACCGGGTCGCGCGACTCACTTGCTCGAGATCGTCCGTCCGGGCCGGCCCGACGTGCAGGAAGCTCGCCCTGCCGCCCGCCTCGCGGTGCTGTTGTTCGCAGCGACCGAGGACGACTCGCTGCTGGTGGCGGTCTGCGCACGGCCCGAGACGTTCGCGGTCGGCGCCGTCGCCAGCGGCGGGCCGAAGGGCGCTGTGCTGCGCGCGGCCCACGAGCGCCGCCGTGAGGTGGTGCTGTTCGTGCCGATGGAGCCCGAGAACTATCCGCGCGCGAATCCCGGTC
>JAYVCN010000348.1:0-6877 GCA_043749875.1 Candidatus Eiseniibacteriota bacterium
CCTCGGAGCTGGCCCACTGGCCGATCACTCGCTGGCTCAGCGTGGCCGGCGTCGGTCCGGCGCGGGCATCCGGCCTGGTGGCGGCCTTCGAGCTGGGTCGGCGCGCACTCGACCGCCCCACCTGCCGCGCGCCGATCCGCGGGCCGGAGGATGTGCTGGCGCACGTACGCGACCTGCCGCGCGCGCGGCGCGAGCACTTCGTGGTGTTGCTCCTGAACGCGCGCCACGAGCTCGAACGGCGCGAGACGGTGAGCATCGGGTCGCTCAACGCCAGCATCGTTCATCCGCGCGAGGTGTTCCTGCCGGCGATACTGCACTCGGCCGCGTCAGTCGTGCTGGTGCACAACCATCCGAGCGGCGACCCCGAGCCGAGCGAGGAGGACCTGAGCATCACGCGTCGCCTGCTCGAGGTCGGGGAGTTGGTCGGTATCGGCGTGCTGGACCACGTCATCGTGGCCGCGCGCGGCACCGTGAGCTTCCGGGCACGGCAGTTGTTGTAGGCACGTCGGGCGCGTCAGCGCGGGGACAGGGCCGGTTGGAAGACCAGCCCCGTTCCAGCATCCTGCCCGGCTGCTGGCTGGACGACGCGTTGAGCACGGGATGCACGCTTTCGGAGGACCACCATGGCCAAGCAGGACCCACGCATCGACGCCTATATCGCGAGCAAAGCCGTCTTCGCGCGCCCGATCCTGCGCCACCTGCGCCAACTCGTGCACACCGCCTGCCCCGAGGTCCAGGAGACGATCAAGTGGGGTATGCCGGCGTTCGAGTACCGCGGGCCGCTCTGCGGCATGGCGGCGTTCAAGGCGCACGCCACGTTCGGATTCTGGAAGGGCAAGCTGATCGTGGACGCCAACGGCGTGGATCTGGACACCGCCATGGGACAGTTCGGCCGGCTCACGAAGCTCGACGGACTACCCGCGAAGCGCGTGATACTTGCCTACATCAAGCAGGCCATGGCGCTGAACGAGTCGGGCGTCAAGCTGAAGCGCGTCGTTCGCCCGCGCGCGCCGCTCAAGCTGCCGCCGGCGTTTGCCGCGGCACTCGCACGCAACCAGCGCGCGCGCGCGACGTTCGACGCGTTCAGCCCGAGCTGCAGGCGTGAGTATGTCGAGTGGATCTCCGAGGCCAAGCGGGACGAAACACGCACGACCCGGATCGCGACCTCGATCCACTGGCTGGCCAAGGGCAAGAAGCGGAACTGGAAGTACGAGACCTGCTAACCGCGGAAGCCCCGCACTACTTGACCCGCTGCAACAAGCCCTCGGCGTTGGCGCCGGCGCGGAGTAATGCGTTCAGGCTCGCGGCGGCATCGAGGCGCCCCGCGCCGAGCGCTGACGAGAACACGGGATCGACCCCGGTCAACGCGAACGCCCCCCTGGACAGCAGGTCCTCGACCTGGCTCGGGGCGCCCGCCACGCGCGGCAACATGAGGCCATACAACAGTGCCGCCGTACCCGACACGAATGGCGCAGCCATGGACGTGCCGCTCCAGCGCGCGTAGCCACCACCGTAGTACGTGCTGAGAATCCCGACCGACGGCGCGGACAGGTCGGTGCCGGGGCCGAAGTTCGTGAACGAGGCATGCTGGTCGAACGGGTCGAGTCCGGCCACGGCAACAACCTCCGGAATCGAGGCGGGGAACAGCACGGTTCCGAGATGATCGTTGCCCGTCGGAGCCACTACCACGGCGCCCTGCGCACGCGCGTAGCGGACCGCCGCCAGCACGGCACCCGACGGTGCGTTCATGCCGAGGCTCATGTTGATGACCTGTGCGCCGCGCTGGGTCGCCCGAACGATGCCGAGCGCCACGTCGAACGCGGTCCCGACGCCGTCGCTGTCGAGCACACGTACGGGCAGCAGGCGGGCCCCCGGTGCCAGCGCGAGCACGATGCCGGCGACGTGCGTGCCGTGGCCGAGCGCACCGTCCAGGATACCGTCGTGATTGCTGTCGACGTGCTCCGCACGCTCGGCTCCCGCCGCCACGTTCACACCCGGTTCGATGCCCGGCAGGGCCAGATGGGCCGCGAGCGCCGGGTGATCCAGGGAGATGCCGGTATCGAGGATCGCGACGATGACGCCGTTGCCGTTCGCTGCGGCCTGCGCCCGTCCGGCGCCGACGCGCAGCAGCGCGCCCTGGTCGTGGACGTCGGACCAACTGTGGTTACCCTCGCTGAACGCCACGCTCGACTGCTGGCCCTCGACGATCGTGGCCAGCCCATTCACCTCGGCTGCGGACACGCGGTTGTCGACCTGCAGCGCCTGCGCGCAACGGACGACATCGTCGCCCAGCGGCAGGGAGATGCGGTACAGCCCCAGCTCGGGCACCACGGCGACCACCGTGCCGCCATGATCGAGGGCGATCTGGTCGGCATTGGCGCCGGGCCGCACCGTCATCACCACACCCTGCGCCGCGCCGTCCGCGATGGAATAGCCCGCAGTTCCCGTGCCGCGCACGGAACGGGATGCGAGCGGGGCCCCGGGCAGGCCACTGCAACCGAAGCTGAACACCAGCAGCAGCGCCCAGCCGAATAACAGGCCGGTCTGGAATCGGGCGTTGGCCCTTTCACCGCGGATCATGCAGATCCTCCTGGGATGAGGCTGGGATGCGATGGAGCTTTCAGGTCGGATTCGCGGGGGGCACTCCTGCGCACAGGCCAAGCGGCGTTAGCATCGCCGATCAACCCGAACGCAGCCCAAAGATAAGCGTCTTGGTCGTGTAATGCACGCTCAAGTTGCACGGCTCGCAAGCCCCCCCCGAGCCGGCCGGTGGCGCGCCAGTGGCCGTACAGTCCGGTCATCAGCGTGCAGGTGGCGCGGTCGTCCACGCGCCACAGGCTGCAGACCACCGCCGCGGCCCCGGCGCGGAGCAGCCCGCGGCTCAGGCCCAGGGCCTCGTCCCCGGCCGCGACCGCGCGCGTGCCGGTCTCGCAGCCCGACAGCACTGCCGTGACCCCGGCCAGCGGCAGGGTCACCAACTCGCGCGCGCTCAGCCAGCCGTCGGCGAGCCGCAGCGCGGAGAATTCCGGGTGCTGCGAGCGGAACATGCCGTGGCCGCACAGGTGCAGCACGGCCGAGCGCCGCACGGCATCCACCACCGACTGGCGTGTCGCCTCGCCGCCCAGGTGGAGGGTCACATCCACGCCGCCGCCCGCCAGCACCTCGGCCACACTGCGTGCCTCCGCCTCGATGTTGTCGTGCTCAGGGTCGCCGAAGCCGATCACGCAAGCCCCCCGGCGCTCGGGCCCCGCGCCGGCCGGCGGTGAACCCGGCGGTCCGCAGAGCGCCACCTCGAACCGCTCCTGCAACATCCCCTGCCCGAACGGCAGCGCGGCGAAGGGGATCCGGAACAGGCCTCCGCACGGCAGCACGCGTAGCCTGCGGGCGGACGTCGCCCGTTCGTCCAGCGGTGACAGCAGCAACGTCGAGAGCCGCTCGAGGTGTGCGCTCGCGCGCTCCACGCCGCGGCACTCACGCGCGCTGGAGCCGGCATCGCCGAGCCCGCGCGCATTCATCTGGTAGTGGAACAGGCGCAGCTCGCGGTCCACCTCGGCCATCGAAGCGATGTCGCGCACCATCCACCACTGCTGCCCGTGCCGGCACACGGCGCCCAGCCGGCCCCCGGCGGAGAAATAGGCGAGCAGCAGCTCGTCGGGCGCGAGCGTGAGGTCCGTGCTGTCGTGCCGCCGCGCGGCGAGAGCGGGCGTGGGCACGGCGGCGAGCCGGCGCAGGCGCGTCTCGATCCGCAGCGCGCGCTGTTCGACCTCACGGGTGACGAAGCGGGCCGCGCGCCCGCGCTCCTGCGGCCACGTCTGGGTCAGGCGCGCGTAGCAGCCCTCGAGCTCAGCTTGGAGCTCCGCGCTCTTCTGCCGCAGCGCGTCACTCGTCTCGGGGGCCTGGCGCTTGCCGTTCGCGCCGACCGCGGCGCGTGCTCGCGCCAGCCAGCGCCACACCTGCTCGGGGTCCGGCTCGCTGCGCCGCGACAGCAGCGCGCCCATGTACTCGTCGAGCAGCGCCGGTTCGCCGTCCATGAAGCCCACCCGCCACTCGTCCACGAACAGCGCCGAGTTGATGCGCGCCGATTCCGCGAGCGCGGTGCGATAGCCGGAGAGCGCGGCGTCCATGTCGCCGAGTGCCGCACTCGCGGAACCGTCGACGCGGGCGAGGCGCGCGCGACTGTACGCATCGCCCGGCGTGCGCGGCTCGAGCAGCAACCGCCGCGCCAGCGTGCGGGCCTGCTCGTGCTGGCCCGCAGCCAGGAACGCCTCTGCGGCGACCGAGGCGGCGGCGAGCGCGCGCGTGCGGAAGCCGGCGCGCGCGAAGATGGTGCGGGCGCGCAGCGCGTGACGCGCGGCGTCGCCGGTCTCGCCCGCCAGCATCGCGAAGCGGGCGCGCGCCAGCTCGACCATGGCCTCGCCCGGTGCGTGACCCTGCGAGCGCAGCGTGCGCTGGGCCGCGAGCAGCGGGCTCTTCGCTGCCTCCCAGTCCCCCATGTGGGCGAGGGCGCTGCCCACGACCAGGTCGCAGCGCGCGCGTTCGACCGGCAGCCGGTGCGCGCGGAACCAGCGCTCGGCCACGCGCCCGAGCGCGAGGGATTCGGCGTGCAGGCGCATGGCGCCCAACATCTCGGCCCAGTCGAGGTCGGCGAGCGCCAGCAGCGCGCGCGCTCCCAGTCGGATGAGCACCGGGCGGACGTTCTCCAACTCGGCGATCGCCAGCGCGTACTCGCCGGCGAGGAAGTGCAGGCAGGCGAGTCCATAACTTGCCTGGGCGGCGATCACCGGCTCGCCCGCGGCCTGGAACGCATCGCGCGAGCGCACGAACAGCGCCTCGGATTCGTGACGCCGTCCCATGTGGATGAGCACGTTCGCACGGTTGTGGTCGACGCTCGCGAGCTCGAGCGGGGAGCCGCCGCGCTCCGCGAACAGCCGTGCCGCGTTCTCGTAGTGCGCGAGCGCCGGCTCGAGCGCCTCGAGCCGATGCTGCAGGTTGCCGAGGTTGGTCTCGAGCTTGGCGAGCCGGGTCGTGTCGTGATGCCGCGCGAATGCCTTGCGCGCTTCTGCCGCGACCGCGAACGCCTCGCGGTAGCGGCCCAGGTACATGCAGGCGTCCACGAGACCGAGCGCACAGATCGCATGCTCGAGATCGGCGCCCGCGGCACCCAGCAGGCGTCGCGCGTGCCGGTAGGCCGCGCGCGCCGCGCGGTACTCGCCCACGGCGCGCAGGGCGTGCGCGTAGGCGCGGATCAGCCGGCCGCGCTCGACCGGGTCCACCGCTCCACCGCGAGCGAACTCGCGCCGGGCGAGCGCCAGCGCGCGCCTGGGGTCGCGCGAGGACAATGCCAGCACGGTCTCGGGTGAGACCTTGCGCGGGCTTCGCTGAGCCGTCGCGGGCTTGCGCGCGATCGCCGGTCCGGTCGTGTCGATCATGTTCCGCGTACCCGGACGCGCCAGCCGCCCCAGTCGATCCACAGTGACCAGCGACGTCCGCGCGGGGCTGGCAGCGAGAACTCCCCACTCGCGTCCAGCACCGCCCAGTGCGCATCGCTGCCCGGTTCCTCGAGCCAGATGTCGCCCGATCCCATGGGCGCGCGCGCCGGCGACTCGGGCACGATCTGGCCCACGAGATGGCCGGTGCCGCCCGGCGACGCCTGTTCGATCTCGGCGTCGATCGCCAGCCCCTCGGTCTTCCATGCCAGATGGCGGAGCGCGGTGGCCGCGCGCAGCGCCAGCGCGGGCTGTGCGGCGTGGCTGTCGTAGACAAGCAGTGCGAGTGGATATTGCCGGCTGCGATGTGGCTTGGGGGCCGCGGGTGGCATCAGCGCCAGGACGCCCGCGACCACTGCGGCCGGCGGTTCCGCGCCGCGGTCGCGCACGTGCGCGACGAGTTCGCGCAGCTCGCGCACGTCGGCGGTGCAGCGCGGGCAGGTGCCGAGGTGCGAGACCGCGGCGGCCGGCAGTTCGAGCCCGGGCTGCGTGACCAGCTCGAGCACGAGCGCGTCGGTGAGGTGCGCAGTGCGCTTCATGGGCGGACCCCGCGCATGGCATGACGCGGTTGCTGGACGTTCGGGCGGGTCACGAGATGCCCTCTCCGAGCGGTTCGTCTGCCGCGCGTGGCGTACGCAGGTGCAGCAGGCGAGTGCGCAGTCGGCCGAGGCAGCGCGCGCGCGTGGGCCCGAGGCTGCCGATGGCGATCCCCAGCTCGGCCGCCAGCGCCGCGTAGGGTTGCGGCGGGTCGGTGAAGCGTGCCAGCAGCAAGCGCCGGCACGGCTCGCCGAGCTGTTCCAGCGCCTGCGCCAGCTGTTCGCGCTCGTAGAGGCGTTCGATCGCGGCGTCCGCGCCGGGTGGGGCGTCGAGGAACAGGCCTTCGTTCACGGCCGCCTCCGCCAGCCGCAAGCGCCGCCGGTCGCCGCGTCGCACCCGCACTGATTCGCGATGCGCCGTGGTCGCGAGCCAGCCCGCGAGCCGGCTGCTGTCGCGCAGGCGTGGCAGGCCACGCACCAACTCCGCGAACGTATGCTGGAACACTTCCTCGGCGTCGGCGGGCTGCAGGCCGAGCGCGCGCGGGATGCCGAACACGAGGCGGCGGTAGCGATTGACGAGGTCACGCCAGCTGCGCGCATCACCACGAGCGCAGCCAGCGACGAGTTCGGCATCGCCGGGTTGCTGTGGGTCCTCGAGACGATCGGCCATCTGCGAAATTCGCTCAGGAGAGTGGAGACGCGACTCGGTGCCAGGGGCCGCCATCCCGAGCGTGCGCTGCAACGCCAAAGCTGGGTCCCGTGGGCGGCGGCGCCTGGGGCGCGCCGACCCGCAACCTCCAATCTACACGCATTCAAGCGTGGACGACCATGCCCAAATCCCGCCCCGGCAGCACG
>JAYVCN010000349.1:0-4301 GCA_043749875.1 Candidatus Eiseniibacteriota bacterium
GGCGCCCACGGCGCGGTTCTTGCGGGGACTCCTAGAGTTCACCCTTTGCTCCGCTCACCCGGCCACTCAAGGAGTCCTTCATGCGCGCTGCCCGCTCCAACGGCTTTCCTCTGGGAACCCCTCGCTACCGCCGAACGCTTGGCGTGTCGGCCTTGCCATTGGCCTTGGTCCTCCTGACGATGGCAGGTTGTGGGAAGTCTTCCGACAACAATCCGATCCAGCCCACCGTCGACACAGTCGCGCCCACGGTGACCTCGACCAACCCCGCCGATGGGGCCACCGGGGTGGCGGTCATCACCGCATCATTCAGCGAGCCGATGGACGAGTCCACGATCACGACGAGCACGTTCATCGTGACCGGACCGAGCCTCGTGCCCTTGACCGGGACCGTGACCTACCTGGCAACGAGCAACACGGCGCGATTTACTCCCACGAGTAGCCTTGCCCTTGGCGCGAGCTACGCCGCGACGATCACGACCGGAGCCAAGGATGTTGCCGGCAATGCGCTGGCTGCCAGCCACGTCTGGAGTTTCACGACCTCGGTCACGGCGGGCAATCAGCTGTCCGTGGCGCTGGGCGGGGCCGCGGCGTTTGCGGTACTGGGCGGTTCGACGGTCGCCAGCACGGGCGCGACCGCGCTGACGGGGGATCTGGGTGTGAGCCCGGGATCCGCGATCACCGGCTTCCCCCCGGGAACACGCACCGGGTCGACACACGCGGGCGATGCCACCTCATCCGTGGCCATGACCAATCTCACGACGGCGTACAACGACGCCGCTGGACGAACGCTGGCGCCGGTCACCGTCGCCGGGAATCTCGGCGGGCTGACGCTGCCCCCAGGCCTGTACAAGTCCTCGTCCTCGCTCGCGATCAGTTCAGGCGATCTGACGCTCGATGCCCAGGGCGACCCCAACGCGGTCTACATCTTTCAGATGGCATCCACCCTCACCACGACCTCCGGCCGTTCCGTGATCTTGAGCGGTGGCGCCAAGGCCGCCAATGTCTTCTGGCAGGTCGGGAGCTCCGCGACGCTGGGATCGACGAGCGAATTCAAGGGCACCATCATGGCGAACCAATCCGTCACCCTGAATACAGGGGCAAGGCTCGAAGGCAGAGCCTTGGCACGGATCGGCGGCGTGACGCTTGCCGGCAACGCCGTCGTGATCCCCTCACCGTAAGGTTCGCACAGCACTTCACCCATCATTCGCGAGGACGCCGCATCCGCGGCAGCTCCTGGCTTATCTTCAAGGAGTCGTACATGCGTCATGCACCGCTCATCCTCAGCGCCGCACTGATTGCAGCCGCCGTCCTGTCAGGCTGCAAGAGTGACGAGCCGGCCGCCCAGAACGGTACGAACTACACATCCCCTGGGACCACTCGCGGGACCACCACGCACCGCGCGGCCGATCTGTCGCTGCCCTCTGGCACGCAGATCGATATCTTACTCAACACACCGCTCACCTCGGAAACGGCTAATGTCGGCGATTCGTGGACCGGGTCGGTCCGCAACGCATCAGTGCTCGATGGCCGGAATGTCATCCCCGCCGGCAGCCTGGTCGCTGGCACGGTCACTTCGGTCACGACCGCTCAAAAGGGCGACCGCGCCATGCTCGACCTCGAGCTGACCTCGGTCACGGTGGGCGACCGCAATTACCGCGTACGCGGCAGCATGGAATCCGTCGTTGCGGGTTCGACGCGAGCACGCAATCTCGGCGCCGTCGGCGCAACGACCGTGGCCGGCGCGGTCATCGGCCATGCGGTCGGCGGCTCGCGCAAGGGAACGGTCATCGGCGGGCTGATCGGCGCAGGAGCGGGTGCAGCGGCCGTGTCCCGGACCAAGGGCTATCAGGTCGAGCTCAAGCAAGGCACCGCGCTCACGTTCACGACCAACGAAGCAGTCGCCGTACGTCCTTAGCGCCCGCGAGCGCGAGGTGGCGCTCACCCTTGCGGGCAGGGCGGTAACCGGCTGAGCCGGTGGGCTGCAACTCAGTTGCCCACCGGAACGCCGGTCAACAGACAGAGGTTACAGATGCTGTGGTCCATCGCTGTGGTGCTTCTGATCCTGTGGGTGCTCGGCTTGGTGACGTCCTACACCATGGGTGGCTTCATTCACCTGCTGCTCGTCATCGCCGTCATCGTAGTGCTGATCCGAATCATCCAGGGCCGGAAGCTCGTGTAGTCGAGCCTTCGGCTGGAAGGGGGTACGCAAGATGAAATTCATCGGTGTTGTACTCGCGATCATCGGCATCATCGCATTGGTGTCGGGTGGTCTCAGTTACAACCGCCAGACGACGATCCTCGACGTGGGCGGATTCAAGGCGACAACGACCGAGCGCAAGACGCTTCCCGTGGCTCCCCTCGTCGGGGCGATCGTCCTCCTGGGCGGCATCGCGCTGATGGTGGTCCCCGGGAAGCGGCTCGCCTGAACCTGGATCGTCCCGCAGCTCGCAGGGCGATCCCGGCCAGTTCATCGCAATCCACCGGACGCGCAGGGCCGCCCGCCGCACCGGTGCAGTCCATACGAATGCAGATCCAGAGTGAATGCTGCGCAGTTGCGTGGCTGACAGGCGACATCATACGGGTCGCCAGATACACGAAAGGAAACTCATCATGAGAAGCAACGACCGACGAACGCAGACTTGGAACGCGGTAGGGGCGATGTCGCTGCTGGCGCTGACCCTCGGGACCGCGCAGGCAGCGATCCCCGCCACCACCCCTCATCATTTCTCATCGCACCCGATGATCTCGGGCACGGTGGTGACGGTGAACGATCGCGCGATGGTCGTGAATACCGATCAGGGTGAACAGGTGACGCTCCAGGTCGACTCTCGCACGATGGCACCCCGGGACCTCGCGCCGGGCATGGTCATGCGCGCTGAGTTCCTGGCTCTGGAGGACTGTCGCTTCTACGTGCAGCGGGTCATGCCCATTCGCGGCGGCATGTCCACCACCCGCACGCAGGCCTACGCCCACACCAGCGATAGCCCCGAGACCATCGAACGCAACGCCTCGGCCTTCGGGGGCATGCGACGGGAATACGTCGTGAGCTCGAGCCGCGTCGGAAGCCGCGAGACGGGCCCGCAGACCATGAGCGATCACTCGCCGGGTGCCGTGATGACGGCGGGCCCCGCCACCGCGGACAACGGGTTCTCCACCCGTCCGCTGCTCTCGGGCACGGTGGTCTCCGTGAACGATCACCGGATCATCCTCAATACCGATCAGGGCCAGCAGGTCGCCCTGCTCATGGACTCGCGGACCCTGGTGCCGGGCGAGATCGCGCCGGGCAGTGTCATGCGCGCGGACTTCTCACAGATGAAGGACGGTCGTTACTACGCGAACCGGATCAGCCGGATCGGGAACGCGGTCGCGGACCGTGAACAGGCTTACGCGCACACCCACGACAGCGAGCTGTTGCTCGCCCAGAACACGCCGGATTGCGGTTTTGTGAGCATCGCGGCCGCGAGCCCGGTGACCGCCGCGGTCGAACCACGCCCGGTCGTCCCGACGCCGGAGCCGATCGTGACGAGTGCCCCGGCACCCGTCGCCGAGCTCCCGCAGACGGCGAGCCACCAGCCGTTGTTGCTGCTGCTCGGGTTGCTCGCGCTGGGTTCCGCGGGCGTGGTCACCGTGCTTCGCGGTCAGCGGACTGTCTGATCGTGCATCGCGTCGGCACGTCCACCCGGGAATTGGGCCTGAAAGCCCGCCGGGTGGCTCGCCCCGCCGCGTGCCCCATCGCACCATGACCGCACGCCCGCCATTCGACTGGATCCAGCGGGGGCTCCTGGTTCTCGGGATCCTCCTGCTCACGCTGTGGTCGAGGTCTTATCTCGAATCGCGCGGCTTCCAGTCGGCCGAGTCGAGGAAGTTCGCGGCCGAGTTGCGAGCGGCCGAACCGCGCTCGTCCGCCAGAGCCGTCAGCGACGCGGCATTCGTCGGCCCGACGGCAATCGACCGGGCGGAGCCGGGAACCGGATCACGGCACGTTCTCGGCAGGCTCGAGGTTCCGCGTCTGGCAATCACGGCGATCGTTGCCGAGGGCGCAGATCTTCCAACGCTCCGTCACGCGGTCGGCCATATCGCGTCAACCGCACTGCCCGGAAATCCCGGCAACTGCGCACTCGCCGGTCACCGGGACACCTTCCTGCGCGGACTCGGCGCCGTGCGCGTGAACGATGTCATCCGGCTCGTCACGCTGCAGCGCACGTACCTCTATGAGGTGGAGTGGATCAAGGTGGTCGAACCGCGGCGCGTCGACGTGATCGATTCGACGACGACGCCGTCGCTGACGCTCGTCACCTGCT
>JAYVCN010000350.1:0-2620 GCA_043749875.1 Candidatus Eiseniibacteriota bacterium
CCTATGGCAACCCGCCCGCGCGCGCGGCTAGACTGGTGGGGTCCTTTCCCTTGGAGGTTCCCCATGTCCGTCGCCCCTTCCTTGAGCAACGCGCGCGTGCGCGAGCTGGTGCGCCGCCTCGATGAAGCCATGACGCCGCGCGACGACGCCGGCCGCTGCCGCGCCGTGAAGCAGGTGCTGGAGGACACGTTCGCCGCCGGCACGGAGTTCCTGGATGCGCGCTTCCTGGTGCCGAACCCCGAGCGCTACGCGCGCCGGCTGGTGCACCGCGACCCGGACCATCGTTACACGGTGATCGCCATGGTGTGGAACGTCGGCCAGGGCACGCCGCTGCACGATCACGCGGGCATCTGGTGCGTGGAGTGCGTGTACTCGGGGCGCATCCGTGTCACCTCGTACAACTGCCACGGCGGCGACCCGGAGCACGACATCGTGCAGTTCAAGCAGGAGACGGTGATTCACGCCGGTGTGGGCCAGGCCGGTGCGTTGATCCCGCCATTCGAGTACCACGTGCTCGAGAACGATGCCGACGTGCCGGCGATCACGCTGCACGTCTACGGCGGTGAGCTGGACCACTGCCACATCTTCGAACCGGTCGAGAACGGCTGGCTTCGTCGCTACCGTGAGCTCAGCTACACGGCGTGACCCGTGCGGGAGCGGTGCTGCCCGGGCTGGTCGTGAGCTTGCTGCTCGCCACCGCCGCGTTCCTGCTGGCCGACCAGCCGTTCGTGAAGGACACGCTGCACCTGTCCGCGCTGCTGCTCGTCATCCTCGTCGGCATGGCCATGCGCAGCGTCATGCCCATGCCGACCTGGGCCGACCCCGGCGTGCGCATGGCGCAGCGACCGGTGCTGCGCTGGGCGGTGGCCGGGCTCGGCTTCCGGCTGTCGCTGGGTGAGATCGCGCGCATCGGCGCGCCGGCATTGGTGGTCGTGGTCGCCAGTACGACAGCGGCACTCGGGTTCGGCTGGTGGGTCGGGCGCCGACTCGGCCTGAACGACAAGCTCGCCACGCTGCTGAGCGTGGGCGGCGGCATCTGCGGCGCATCGGCCGTGGTCGCCGCGGACAGCGTGGTGCAGGCCGAAAGACGCGACTCGGCGCTGGCGGTCGGCATCATCACGCTGCTCGGTACGGTGGGCATCGTCGTGTATCCGATGCTCGGCCGCGCTGCGGGCATGAGCGGCTTCCTCTACGGCGTCTGGGACGGCGCGAGCCTGCACGAGATGGCGCAGGTCGTTGCCGCCGGCGCCACGTTCAGCAAGGAGGCCACCGCGGTCGCCACGGTGGTGAAGCTCGTGCGCATCACGCTGCTCGCGCCGGTCGTGTTCTTCCTCGCCTGGCGCGCGCGCCGGGCACTCGTGGCCAGCGAACGCGCGAGCGAGCCCGCGAGCGAACGCGGCATAAGCCGGCCGCAGGCCGGCAAAGCTCCCAAGGTCTCGCTCGTCCCGTGGTTCCTCGTGCTGTTCGTGATCTTCGCCGCCGTGAACAGCACCGGCTGGCTCGGAAAGCCGCTGGTGCAACAGATCCAGCGCGCCGACCTGTGGCTGCTGTGCGTCGGCATGGCCGGCGTCGGACTGCAAACCAGCTTCGCCGACATGACCCGCGCCGGCTGGGCGCCGATCGCCGCCGGCGCCGCGCAATGGCTGCTACTGGCGTTGATCTCGTACGGGCTGGCCCTCGCGCTCTGCCGCTAGCGTTTCACGCCGCCTGCGCCGTCTCGCCCGGTTCCTCGCCGCCCGGTTCCACCTCGCCGTCATGCGTGACCACCTTGAGCGCGTCGTAGCAGCGCGGGCAGAAGCCCTTGGCCCCGTCGCGATCCATGATCGCGAACACCTCCGGTGGCGACAGCGCGTGGCGGTACGGCCGCGGTGCGGACAGCGCGTCGTACACGTCGGCCACCGCCAGCACGCGCGACAACTCGGGTAGCGACTCGCCCTCCAGACCGCGACAGTAGCCCGTGCCGTCCATGCGCTCGTGATGCGCCGCACTGGCGAATGCGAACCACTCAAAACCCTTCACGTGCTCGAGGATGCGCTCGGTGTAGAGCGCGTGCATGCGCATGATCTCCCACTCACCGGGGTCCAGGGCGCCTGGCTTGTCGAGGATGCTGTTCGGCACCGACAGCTTGCCGAGGTCGTGCAAGAGCGCGGCCGAGCGCGTCTCCTCGATACAGGCCTTGCTCCAGCCGAGTTGTCCCGCCACCGCGACGGCCACGTCGGCGACGCGTTGGGAGTGCACGCCGGTGAACGGGGACTTGGCGTCCACGATGCCGGCGAACACGTGCGCGACGCGTTGCAGCGTCGCCGTGCCGGCGAGCAGCGGGGCGTGCCCGGGTTCGGCCTGCGACACCTCATCGCGCAGCTCGCGCGTGGTCATGACCGCCCAGCGTGCGAGCAATGGCTCGAGCCCACCGCATGCCTCGACCACGCTGGGGTCGAACCACTTGCCGCAGCGGCGACGCACCAGTGCCAGTCCGGCGTACGGCCCGCCGCCGGCACTGAACACCTCGAGGATCTGCGCCAGCCCGAGCACTCGAGCCGGGACCGGGATCTGCTCACCCCGCAACCCGAGCGGATGCCCGTGCCCGTCCCAGTGCTCCTCCAGTGCGCGCACGGCGTCG
>JAYVCN010000351.1:0-6253 GCA_043749875.1 Candidatus Eiseniibacteriota bacterium
AGTGATAAGCGCTGAAAGCCTCTAAGCGCGAAACACACCTCAAGATTAGGAATCCCGTGGCAATATGCCACCTGAAGGCTCGTTGGAGATTACGACGTCGATAGGCGGGAGGTGTAAGGTCCGTAAGGATTTCAGCCGACCCGTACTAATAGCCCGAGAGGCTTGGCCGGTATTTTTTTTCTTAGGCGCTTCAACGAAGGTGTGTCCAGCGTCTCAGTCGGTTGTCGATTAAAATTGAATTGGGGTGGCGTTGGCGGAGGGGAAACACCTCTTCCCATTCCGAACAGAGAAGTTAAGCCCTCCTGCGCCGATGGTACTGCCCGGGTGACTGGGTGGGAGAGTAGGTCGCTGCCCCTTATTTTTTGCGAAGCCCCGCCCGGGTGACCGGGTGGGGTTTTTCGCTGTCCGGGGCCGCTCTGCGCGCTCGTGACGAGCATTCCCCGCCGTGTGCGCTGTCAGATCCCCTGCCCCTCGGCGGCCAGCCGTAGCATCGGGAGCGTCCCTGCAGGTTCACCCCGCGGACACGGGGGCCGTCTCCATGACTGGGGCCGCTCACCCAAGGCACAGGCGTGCAATGGGATAGGGGCTGGCGCCCGAGCCATGCGCCAAGGCACGCCGGGTGCTACTTTGGGCCGGCAATTGGTGCCTGGCCATGCCCGCCCCAGGGCCAGGCGCCCGCTTCCGGAGGTCCCCGACATGCTGACTCGCATCCGCACCTGCTCGACGGTCCTCATGCTCGTCCTGGGTGTGCTCGTCGCTCGGCCCGCGCTGGCGCAGCTGCCGCCGCCGGATCCGCAGCGCGTCCAGGATGCCATCGATGTCACCGACCGCCGCATCCAGGCGGCCAAGGACCTGCTTGCCGCCTCACCGAACCAGCAGGCGGCGGCCGAGGTGGACCAGGCCGTATCGCTGCAGGGGATCGCCAAGCAGAACTTCGCGCACGGGTTCTACGGCGCGGCGGCCCGCGCCACGTTCGAGGCGCGCACGCACGCCGACCGTGCCATCGCGTTGCTCAGGGGTCTGCCTGACCCTGGCCGCGTGCAGGACCAGCTCAATCGCACCCGCGAACTGCTCGACCGCGCGCGCGATCGCCTGTCGCACTGCGACCTGCCCGCGCCGCGCGAGCTGTTGCGCACCGCGCTCGACATGGAAACTCGCGCCGAGCTGGCGTATTCCGAGACGCGCTACCTCGCCGCGCTCCAGCTCACCATGAGCGCCCGCGAGCGTGCCTTGCGAGCGCTGCAGCTTTGCAATGCCGGTGAGTCGCTCGACGAGACGGTCGCGAACGCGCTGCAGCGCACCGACGACGCGCTGGGCCGCGCCCACGAAGTCGTGGGCATCGACGCCAGCGAGCGCGCCCGCCAGCTGCTCGCCAATGCCGAAAGTCTGCAAGCTCGCGCCAGGACCGAGGCGCAGGCCGGCCACCCGCGCGTGGCGCTGCGGCTCACCCGTATGGCCCGCGAACAGGCCGACCGCGCCATCCGCGGCGCGACCGCGATGGGGCGCCACTGATCCATAGGCCCTGCGCCGTGCCTCCCCTGAGCCGCGCCCGGACGAGCGAACTTCGCTCCCCGAGCGCGGCTCTCGTGCTGCTGCTGTTGTGCCTCGTCCCGGGAGCCGCCTGCGCGCAGGCGCCCGACTCCAACTTCGTGCGCTTCGAGTTCGGCGGCAACTCGGACGTCACCAACGAGCGCTTCTATGAAGACACGTTCGACGACACCACGTTCACCGGTCGCCGCCTGACCGGCTCGCCGCAATACCGGAGCGCGGGCGTGGCGGCCATGAACGCTGCCGGCGGGTTTGCGCGCGGCGGCCGGTTCCTGATCCGCGAGGAGGCCACCGCCGGTGATCACCTGCTGCGCAGCTACACGCGGCTCGATGTGCAGGGTGAGCCGCGCGATGGCTGGAAGCTGTCGCTCGTGCCCGAGCTGGACGCGCGGCGTGACCGCTCGTTCGGCGGCGACCGGCGCGAGCTGCGCTTTCGCCCGGACGGGCGCGTGCGCGTCACCTCGCTGGATCGCGCCGACGCCTGGGACCTGCTGGTGGGCGGCGACTGGTTGCGCACCTCGGGCGCTTCAGAGGTCACCACGCTCGACCGCAACGCCGGTCGCGCCTGGCTGCGCTGGGCGCACACGCCGATCGCCGCACTGTGGGAGAGCGAGTTGGGCTACGGAGCCGATGCGCGCGCGTTCCCGGACTCGGTGAACCGTGACCACATCGAGCAGCACGGCGCACTCACGTTGCGCCGGTTGCTGCCCGGTGGCGGCGCCGCCACGGTCGAGGCCCAGCTCGACCGGCGCCACACGCTCTACGACACACCCTCGACGCGCGACCACTTCTGGAGCGGGCGCGTGGACGCCACCGCGTTCGCGCATCTGCACGACGCGCTCACCGCCGAGCTGTGGTTGTCGGTGGATGGCTACCGCTACGACCGCGCCGACAGCAGCGTGTACTTCGACTATCGGACCTGGACGGCGCGCCCAGCGTTTCGCTGGAGCCTGGCCCACGACTGGGGCCTGCGCCTGGGACCGCGCCTCGAGTGGCTGCACGCGCCGCGGACACCGGCCGAACGCTACCGCGAGGTGGCGGGCGTGATCGAGGCGGAGCGCCTGCACGCCGGCGACTGGTGGTCGTTCGCGCCCGCGGCGGGCTGGCGTCAGTACGATCGCTCGGCGGCCACGGTGTCGCTGAACGAGCCGGACCTGCACTCGTCGTACTTGTTCCTCGAGGGCGAGTGGTTCGCCGACGTGGGTCTGCCGGGCGCGATCCGCGCACGCCTCTCGGGCAGTGGGCGACTCGAGCAGCACGAAGACCCATCGCAGAACGCGACCAGCCTGTACTTCTCGCTGGACCTGCGCCGCAGCTTCTAGCCGGCCCGGCGCGCCGGTTCGGCACGGGGTGAGCACCTGTGGCATCCTGCGCGGGTCCCGCCGTCCCAACCGGAGGCTCCCGATGCCGTCCCGCCGTCGTGCGTTCTTCCTCCTGCTGCTGTGCATCGGGCTGGGAGTACTCGTGCTGAACGTGGCGACGCGTATCCGGCGCCCGCTGCACGCCACCATCGCGCCGCGCGTGCTGTTGTTCGACGTGCCAAGCCAGGTCGACGAGGGTCCGTCGCCGCCCACGCTGTCGTTCGACTTCCTGCGCCGCGAACGCCCGAGATTTCACGACCTGTTGTTCGCCGTCCGCAACGCGGCCGACGATCGCTCGGTGTCCGGCCTGGTGCTGCACGTGGACGGCCTCGACTGGGGCTGGGCGCGCGTGTACGAGATGTGCGAAGCCGTGCGCGTGTTCCGCGCTTCGGGCAAGCCCGTGTTCGCCAGCTTGAACGGTGGCGGCGAGAAGGAGTACCTGCTCGCCGCGGCCGCCGGCACGCTGGCGATGCCGCCGGTGTCCACGCTGCAGCTGGATGGCCTGTCTGCCTCGGCCATGTTCATGCAGGGCGCGTACGCCAAGCTCGGCATCAAGCCCAACTTCGCGCACGTCGGCCGCTTCAAGTCGGCGGTCGAACAGTACACGCGCGACTCGCTGTCGCCCGACGCCCGCGCCGCCATGGAGTCGTTGCTCGACGACGAGTTCTCGCTGCTCGTGGACTCGCTGTCGAGCGCGCGCGGGCTGCCGCGCGACAGCGTGCGGAAGCTGATCGACGACGGCCCGTACACCGCACGCGAAGCGCACCAGCGCGGGCTGCTCGACACCCTGCTCGCGCAGGCCGACGTGGACTCGCTGGCGTCGCACGCCGGCGGCACGCGTCATCCGACCGCGTCGTTCACGCGCTACGCCGGTGAGGGCGGCAGCGGCAACGGCGAGCACATCGCGCTAGTGGTGGCCGAGGGCGAGATCGTGGACGGCAAGAGCCGCGAGGGCCCGTTCGGCGGGCGCTCGGTGGGCGACCGCACGCTGGTCGAGGCACTGCAGGACATCCGCGACCGCCACAACATCAAGGCCGTGGTGCTGCGGATCGACAGCCCGGGCGGCTCCGGCGACGCGTCGGACGCCGTGTGGCAGGAGTTGCGCCGGCTGCGCCGCGACAAGCCGGTCATCGTCAGCATGGGCGATGTAGCCGCCTCGGGCGGCTACTATCTGGCCTGCGCCGGCGACGCCATCGTGGCCGGGCCCGCCACCATCACCGGCTCGATCGGTGTGTTCGGCGGCAAGCTCAACGTGCTCGGGCTCTATCGCAAGCTCGGGCTCAACATCGAGACGGTGTCGCGCGGCAAGCACGCCGAGATGCTGTCGCCGTTTCGCGACTTCGACGACGAGGAGCTGGCTCGCTACCAGGCGAGCCTCGACCAGTTCTACCGCGTGTTCGTGGGCCGCGTGGCCGAGGGCCGCAAGATGGACCCGGCGCTCGTGGACTCGGTCGGACAGGGGCGCGTGTGGTCCGGGCTCGCGGCGAAGCAGCACGGGCTCGTCGACAAGTTCGGCGGCCTGTTCGAGGCGTTCGAGCTGGCGCGCAGCCGCGCGCACATCGGCGCCGACGCCGACATCGTGGTGGATGTCTACCCGCGACCACGTCGCACGTTCGTGCAGAAGTGGCTGGGTGGCATGTTCGACGAACCCAGCCGGGACGACTCGCGCCTGCCGGGCATGATCGAACTGGCGCACTGGTACCGCATCGCCACGTTCCCCGCCGGTGCGATGCTGGCGCTCATGCCGTACACCATCCGCATCGAGTAGCGGGCGCGCCGCGCCCGAGGCGAACGCGCACGGGTCGATCAGCTGGCAAATCGAAAGCGCGCCCCGTGCGGAGCGCGCTTTCGGTCTTCTGCGGCAGCGGAAAGACGAGTTACTTGGCCGCGGCCTTGAACGTCTTGATGTAGGCGACCAGCTGCTCGACCTGCTCCGGCTTGACCTGGCCCGTCTTGCCCCACGCGACCATGCCCGACTTGAGCTTGCCGTTGGTGATGCAGTCCTTGAGATACGCGTCCGTGCGCGTGGCGTCCCACGTCTTCTTGAGCGTCCAGTTGGGCGTGGGATTGCCCGTGACCTTGAAGCCACCCGTGCCATCCTTCTTGTGGCAGGCGATGCACTTGACCGAGAAGATGGCCTTGCCTGCGACGGCATCGGACTTGGAGTCGGCCTTGGCGGCACCGGCGGCTGCGGCGATAGCAAACGTCGCGGCCAGCACGGCGGCCACGATGAGCGCCACGGACGTGGCGCGGAAGTAGCGGCGAAGATACATCGAGTGTGCTCCTTTTAAGGTGGTAGGGACGCCGGCAGGGGAAAGCCACCGACGCCTGAAGCCGGGAGAAATTAGTTTCGGTCGCTCGCGCGGTCAAACGCGTGCGGTTGGCGCACCTTGATGCGCTTCCCTCACTGCTTGACCCGCGCTGCACAACCGCGGTGCGATCTCGCGATCGCGATCAGCACGCACGAGAAGATGCACCGAACATGCCGCGCGCCCGGCTGATTCAGCACGCATCCAGCAGCTCTTGACCCGCGCGAAACACGGGTGCTAGCTTTAGTCATTGCTTCAAGTTACGCCGGGTCGCGTGTTTCGACTCCACGACCCGACGCAAGCACCCACATCCCACGCCTCGGGAGGTGCAGCGTGAAGGAGTTCGCAACCGGTCACATTCGCAACATCGCACTGGTGGCCCACCACGGGGTGGGGAAGACGTCCCTGGCTGAGTGCATGTTGTACCAGGCCAAGGCAACGTCCCGGATCGGTCGCGTCGCCGACGGTTCGACGATGCTCGATCACAGCCCCGAGGAGATCGCACGCCAGATGACGATCGACTTGGGGCTCGCCCAGTTCGAGTACCAGGGCCACAAGATCAACCTGCTCGACACGCCCGGCTACGCCGACTTCGTGGGCGACGTGTACAGCGCGCTGCGCGTAGCCGACTCCGCCATCCTGTTGTTGCGCGCCGCCGCCGGCGTGGAGGTGGGCACGGAGGTGGTGTGGGAGGTGTTGAAGCAGGAGAAAACGCCGCTGCTGGTGGTCGTCAACATGATGGACAAGGAGCACGCGAACTTCGCCGCCGCCGTGGCCAGCTGCCACGACCGCCTGGGATTGAACGCCATCCCCGCACAGCTCCCGATCGGCGAGGCCGATCAGTTCCACGGTGTGGTGGACCTGATCGAGAACAAGGCCTGGACGTTCACCGGCAGGGGCGCCGACGAGAAGAGCCAGGAAGTGCCGATTCCCGCCGAACTCAGAGCTGCAGCCGCCAAGGCGCGCGCCACGCTGCTCGAGGAAGCGGCCACCGGCGACGAGCAGCTCATGGAGAAGTTCCTCACCACCGGCGAC
>JAYVCN010000352.1:0-4189 GCA_043749875.1 Candidatus Eiseniibacteriota bacterium
TGCTGGCGATGACACGGCCCGCGAACGTGGATGCATTCATGCCGTGATCGATGACCGTGACCCAGTAGGTGTCGAGCGCCTTGGCCGCGATCGGATCCGGCTCCTTGCCAAATACCATGTATAGAAAATTGCCCGCCAGCGACAGGTCGGTGCGCGGCGCGATCGGCTCCAGGCCGGCCGCGAAGCGTGTGTGCGCGGCGACGATGGTCGGGAAGCGCGCCACGAGCATTTTCGCGTTGTCGAAGTCGGCACCGGGCGAGATGTCGTTGGGATTGCGCAGGTCCAGCGACAGCGTGGCGCACGCCATGCGCAGCGTGTCGATCGGCGGCGCGCCCTTCTTGGCCGCCTCGCGCACGATGTCGAGCGTGGTCTCGGGCAGCGCACGCTGGGCGGCGATCGCGCGCGTGAGCTCGTCCCGCTCGTCTTTGGAGGGCAGGCGGCCCTTCCACAACAGGTGCGCCGCCTCCTCGAACGTGACCTTCCCCGCCAGTTCCTTGAGTTCGTAGCCGCCGATGATGAGCACGCCGTTCTGGCCGTCGACGTGGCTCATGCGCGTCTGCGCGGCGACCACTCCGTCCAAGCCGCGGGGCTTGGCCTCGGAAGACGTGCCGGACATAGGGACTCCTTTGCACAAGAAGAATGGATGACGTCATGAAGCAGGGAGGACGTCATGAAGAGAAGATGACGTTACGTGTGGATCGGTGCTCTCTCAAGTTGCGAACCAAGCCACTATCCCACCGCCTCCCAGTGGCCGCAATGCGTCGCACCGGCGGCACCCTGCACCCAGGGTCGGCCGCACGCGCGCGCTACTGAACGTCGCCGCGGCCGAACTCGGAGAGGAACTCCGCCGTGTGCGCCCCGAGCGCAGGCGGTGGCAGCGTGAGCGGTGGCCGAACCCCGTCGACCTGCCACGGCAGGGCCATGAGCGGCGTGGTCTCGCCGCCGGGAAGTCGATGCGGCGCCACCATGCCGCGCGCGGTGAGCGCCGGGTCCGCCATGGCCTCGTGCACTTCGCGCACCGGCCCGGCGGGCACTCTCGCGCGGCGGAAGCGCTCAAGCCAGTCTCTTCGAGGTGCTTGGGCGAACCTGGCGGTCAGCCATCCGACCAACTCGTCGCGGTGCTCGACGCGGCCCGGGTTGGCGGCGAAGCGAGCGTCCCGCGCACGCTCGGGTTCGCCCATGGCTTCGCACAGTCGCGTCCACTGCCCGTCGTTCCCAACCGCGAGGACGAACAAGCCGCCGTCGCCTGCTGAGAAACTCTGGTAGGGCACGATGTGTGCGTGCGCGTTGCCGTGACGCCGGGTCGGCCGGCCCGTGGAGAGCGCGGCCTGCGCCACGTTGACGAGCGAATGCACGCCCACCTCGGCCAGCGCGATGTCGAGGTGCGCGCCGCCGCCGAAGCGCAGGCGGCCCACCAGCGCGGCCAGCATCGCGGCTGCGGCGTGCGCACCCGTGAGCACGTCGATCACCGCCACGCCGACCTTGAGCGGTGGCCCGTCCGGCTCACCCGTCACGCATTGGAGCCCCACGAACCCCTGCAGCACCGCGTCGTAGCCGGGCAGCTCGGCGTACGGCCCGTCCTGTCCGTAGCCGGTGATCGAGCACACGATAAGCTCCGGCTGCTCCCGGCGCAGGCTCGCGGCATCGAGGCCGAACGGCACGAGTACTCCGGGCAGGAAGTTCTCCACCACGATGTCGGCGCGTGCCGCGGCGCGTCGGATGGCGGCGAGGTGCGTGGCATCGTTGAAGTCGAGCGCAGCCGAACGCTTGTTGCGGTTCACCGACAGGAAGTAGGCACTCGCGTCGCCGACGAACGGCGGCCCCCACGCGCGCGTCTCGTCGCCGCTGCCGGGCCGCTCCACCTTCCACACGCTGGCGCCCAGGTCGCCGAGCAGCTGGGTGGCGTACGGACCCGCCAGCACGCGCGACAGGTCGAGCACGGTGAGGCCCGCGAGCGGGCGTTCGGTTGCCGCCGTCACGCCGACAGGCGGCCCGCGAGATCGTCCACGAACGGTCGCGACTCGAGCGTGCGCCCGGTGGCGCGCCGCGTCAGCTCGCGCCAGTCCCAGCGCCTGCCGTGGGGGAAGAACTCGCGGGTGAGGAATTCGGCGACCTCGGGTGAGCGAACGTAGCGTTCCCACAAGTCGGGACCGCCGCCGAGCACGTGGCGCAGCAGATGCTCTTGCAGTTGTGAGGCGAGCATCTCGCCCAGTTGGTAGTTGTGGTAGTAGACCGGCGCGACGGTAAAGTGGATCTTCGCCGCCCAGTCCGGCGCGTCGCGCCGCTCCGGCCGGCGCACCCATTGGAAGCGCTCGACCAGGTCCCACCATAGCGCCCGCAGGTCTTGATCAGGATCACGGTAAAGCGCGCGCTCCATGTTGACCATGACCATCTGCCAGCGCGTCTGCACCAACAGCTGCTCGCGTACCGCGCGCGCGATCGGCTCGGCGTACCGGACGAGTGTCGCGGCGTCTGCCCCCGCCCACTCGCGCAGCCACACCGGGTTCCTGGACAGCCGCCCGAACAGCATGGCGCTCGCCTCGGTGGACAGGATGTGGGCATGCGCCCGCAGCAGCCACGGCAGTTCGGGATCGAGGTGCTGGTCGTAGACGGCGTGCCCGAACTCGTGCAGCAGCGTGCCCATCCAGCGTTCGCTGGGCGTCACGTTGCACAACACGCGCACGTCAGCGCCACGATCCATGCTCATGCAGAACGCGTGCTGGCTCTTGCCCGGCCGCTCGAACAGGTCGGAGCGTTGCACCATGTCGTGGATGCGGAATCCGACCGCCGAGAAGTAGCGCACGGTGAGATCCACGAGGTCAAGCGTGGCGTAGAACGGGTCGAGGCTCAACTCCGCCGGCGGCGCCTCCTGGAAGAACGGATCCGCATAGTGCCACGGGCGGAGCGCGTCTTCGGCCACTCCGAACTGCTGCGCCAGCCGCCGATCGAGCGCATTCTTGTACACCTTCCAGAGCCCTGTGGTCTCACGCTCGAGCTCGTCGAACAGCACGAACAACTCACGTTCGTCCAGCTCTTCCAGTTCAAGCGACATCGAGTAGTAGTTCGCGAACCCGAGCTGGCGAGCGCCCTCGTTGCGCAATTTGACGAGCGCGATCAAGTCCGCCTCGACCTCGCGCCCGACCTGCTTGCTCGCCTCCCACGCGTCACGGCGGAGCGTCAGGTCGTCCGAGGTGCGCAAGGTCTCGATCAGCTCATTGTCCGTGACTCGCTGGCCGTGGAGGTCGGCGCGGAACTGATTGAAGCGGCTCTCGAGCCCCTTCTCCAACTGCACCTGGCGCTCGATCATGTCCGGCGAGAGCTGCCGGGCGCGGTGCGCGTGGTGCAGCAGCGTGAGCTGGCGATCGAGTTGCGGATCGGCGAGTGGTCCGCCGGAGCGGAGCTGCGTCAGCATCCGGAAGGGCTCGGGGCGCGCATACAGTTTGCGCATCGCGGCATCGAGCCGCGCGCTGTCCGCTTCAAACTTCGCTTCGCCCGTGGTGCTGGCCAGCCAGAACGCCTCGTTGTGCTGCAGTTCGAGCGGTTGCAGCTCGGCGACGAAACGCTCGAGGAACTCCGCCAGCTCGCGCTCGCGCGAGCCGGTGATGGCGCCGGTAGAGTTCACGCGGGACCTCCGAAGGGACAAGGCGAACGCTCTCGCGCCCAGTGTGCGCCGCTGGCCCGGACCGGGGCAAGTGGTGCACGGTGCGTGCGCGAACTGCGCGCCCGGGCGCGCCGACTCAGCGCTTCGCGAGCGGCCCGCGGGCGAGCCTTCGAGCCAGACCGCGATAGAACGCCGGGCGCCGGTTCGAGAACAGCGGCGTGCGTGCCGTGAGTCGCTTGTCGCGCGCGAGTGCCAGGTCGCAGTCCCATGCCATGGCCACCGCCCCGGTCTTGCTCGCGCGCGCGACCACCTCGCCGTGCGGATTGACGACCTGGCTGCGGCCCGTGAACGGCACCCTGCCGCCCGGGCGCGTCTCGGTGCCGGTGCGGTTCGCGGTCACCGTGTAGAGGTGGTTCTCCAGCGCGCGCACGCGCATCGCTTCCTGCGCGTTCGGGAACACGAGGTTGGAGGGGTGTGCAATGACGTCGGCGCCCTGGAGCGCCAGCACGCGCGCGGCCTCGGGGAAACGCCAGTCGAAGCAGATCAGCATCCCCACGCGCGCCGCGCCGACGCGCTGCACCTCGAGCG
>JAYVCN010000353.1:0-4342 GCA_043749875.1 Candidatus Eiseniibacteriota bacterium
GAGAGCGGCGTCGCCGGCTCCTACCTCGACCAATTGCCGCCGGGCCAGTACGTGTTCCGCGTTTGGGCCGAGGGCTCGCTGACGCCGGGTACGGCAAGCGCGCCGTCCCGGGCCATTGTGGCCGCCACGGCTCCCGCGGAGTGCACGCAGGGCTTTTGGAAGAATCACGCCGAAGTCTGGCCAACAGGCTGCACGCCGATGCTGCTCGGCACCGTGTCCTACACGAAGACCCAGCTGCTCGCGATCTTCGCCACGCCGGTCACGGGCAATGGCCTGATCTCACTGGCGCACCAGCTGATCGCGACCAAGCTCAACATCTGTAACGGCTCTAACCCCGCGAATATCCAGAGCACCATCAATGCCGCTGACGCGCTCATCGGTGGCCTGGTGGTTCCGCCGGTGGGTTCGGGCTCGCTGTCGCCCGGCTCGACCAGCTCGCTCACGAACACGCTCGACAATTTCAACAATGGCTTCATCCTCGGCGTCAAGTCATGTCCGGGTGCCGTACCGACCACGCATTCGACGTGGGGCAAGGTGAAGTCGATGTACCGGTAGCCTCAAGCAGGCCGGCCGACTCGGCCGACCCAGCTTCCCCCGATGGCCCGTCCGCGCACTCGCGCAGGCGGGCCATCGTCCTTCTGGTAGGGATCGTCCATTGGCCCGCGGACGCCGTCCGGTGCCCGCGTCGGCGCCCCCGCCCGCCCAGCCCGTCTCGAGCCGGCCCTGTCCCGGCCGGCACGTGGGGTCGCGCAGGGTGGGCTGTGGGCCGCCGGGCCCGGGCATACCCGCCTGCAATCGCGCATCGGCAGGCCCCAACCGGCGGCCATGATCGCTCGAAACTCCGCTCCAGCATTGCGTTGCTTGATGCTACGATTCATGTCATCCCCTTGGGTGAGTCACCCGCCCCGGTCCACACGGAGCCCCGATGCCCACCAGCCGCCCATCGCGGCGCGACCCGCAGCCGGCGCTGCTGACACGTGCCAAGTTGCAGATTCCGAACCCGGATGCTTCTGCGCTCGAACGTCCGGTGCTGCTCGAGCTGCTCGAGCGCCACGCGGGTCGCCCGCTCACGCTGCTCACGGCCGACGCCGGCTGGGGCAAGACCACGCTCGCCGCGGCGTTCGCGCGCCGCCGGCACCTGCCCGTCGTCTGGTATGCGCTGCTGCCCTCGGACAGCGACCTGCGCGTATTCGGCCGCCATCTGTTCGAAGGCTTCCGCGCCGGGGCGCCCCGCTTCGGGGCGACCTTCGCGCGGCTGGTGGAGGACCCGCGGCCCGCCGCCCGCGGCGCCGAACTCCTGGGCGAGGTGTTCGCGCAAGCGCTCGCCGAGTTGAAGGGTCCGCCGCGACTGCTCCTGTTCGATGACCTGCACACCGCGTGCGTGAACCCGGACATCGTCACATTCCTGGACGCGCTCCTGCGGCTGCTCCCCCCTCAGGTGCGCGTGCTCGCGACCTCGCGCACCCCCCCGCCACTGGCGCTCGAACGCATGCGGGTGCGCGGCGAGCTGTTCGAGCTCGACGCCGCACGGCTTCGGCTCACCCGTGAAGAGATGTCGGAGCTCCTGGGTCGTGCGCTCGGGCGTCAGCCGACGACCGCCGAGGTCGATCGACTCGACGAGGCGTCCGTCGGCTGGCCCACGGCCGTGCAGCTGGCGCTCGAAGCGCTGCGGCGCGAGCCGGCCCGCGGGCTCGACACCGTGCTCGCCGATCTGCGCGTGCCGGACCTGGAGCTGCAGGCTTTCTTCTCCGCCGAGGTCTATCGGCGGCTCGAGCCCGGGGCGCGCGAACTGCTCGAGAGCACCGCAGTGCTCGATCGCTTCGACGCACCGCTCGCGGCCGTGCTTTCGGGGCAGCGCGATGCGCGCGCCCGGCTCGACTCGCTCGCGCGGCGCGGGCTCGTGCGCAGCTTCGGTGCCGGGCTCGAGGCGAGTTACGAGTGGCACGGCCTGGTGCGGGCGTTCGTCCGCCAGGAGCTGCAGTCGCGCGATGGCCTGCTCGCGTGGCAGGCGCTCGAGACCGCGGCCGCACGCGTGCTCCGCGGTCGCGGCGAATCCGAGCGCGCCGTGCGCCACGCGCTCGACGGCTGCGACGCGGGACTCGCGAACGAATTGCTGCTCGAGCTGGCGCCGGCGCTGCTGCGCCAGGGGCGCGCGAGCCTGCTGCTGCAGATGCTCGACGACGCGCGGCCCGCCACGGGCGAGGCCGCGGCCGTGCTCGCCCTGGCACGCGCCGATGCGCTCGCCGCGCTCGGGCGCTGGGACGAGGCCGAGCGCGCCTACGAACAGCTGCTCGACGAGGCGCGCAGCAGCGGCGCGGGCGAGCGCGAGTGTCGCGCGCTGCTGGGGATGGGCAAGGTGCTCAATCTGCGTGGACGCCACGAGCTGGTGCTCGGGATGGCGGAGCGCGGGCTCGGCTCCGGAGGCGCACTTACCCTCGAGCTGCGCGCGCGGTTGTTACAGATGAAGGCCTCCGCCCATTTCTACCTGGGACAGTACCGCGCCGCGATGGCCCAGCTCGACGCCGTCCGCGAGCTACTGCCCGCCGGCGCCGACCCGGAACTGGTGGTCCCCACGCTCCACAACCTCGCCATCGCCTGCGCATCGCAAGGGCGCTACCGGGAAGCGTCGGAGTGGTTCCGCGCCGCGCTCGCGCAAGTCCGCGGCACGGCCTCGCCGCGCGCGCCGCTCTACCTCTCGAACCTGGCCTTCCTGCAGATCGAGCTCGGCGATCTCACCGAGGCGCGCCGCGCCGCCGAGGAAGGGCTCGCGGCCTCGCAACGCTTCGCGAACCGGGCGCAGGAGGCGACCTGCGTCGAAGCGCTCGCCGAGTGCCTCGCGCTCACGGGCGACCTGGACGGAGCGCTCGCCGCGCTCAAGCGCGCGGAAGAGCTGCACGACCAGCTGCGCATGGAGGTGATCACCTCCGACCTGCTCGCCGCCCGCGGGCGAATCTTCTGCGCCCGCGGCCAGTACCTGCGTGCCGTGGAGTTCCTGAACCAGGCGGTGGAACGCGAATCCGCCCGCCCCAATTCGCCGCGGCTGACCTCGTTCCGTGCGCAGCTCGCGTGGTGCGAGCTGCGAGCCGGCCGCGCGCACGCGGCGCGCACCCGGCTCGCTGACTTGCTGCCGGCCGTGGAGCGGGGCGAGAACGATGACGAGCGCATGCGCGTGCACTGGTGGCTCGCCGAGGCGCTGCTGGTGCTGGGCGAGCGCCGCAGCGCTGAACCGCATCTCACGACCGCGCTGATGCTCGTGCGCGAACGCGGCTACGGGCATTTCCTGCGGTTGCGCGCGCGCGAGGCGCCAGCGCCGCTCATCGCGGCACTTGCGCTCGGCATCGAGGTGGACACGTGCGCTGCCGCGCTCGTCGAGGCGGGCGCCCGGGGCGAGAGCGCGCTGCTCGAGGTCGCCGAGAACTCGCCCGCCCCGCGCGCGGAGGCCGCGCTTTCGGTGCTCGCCGAATGTGGCGGAGCGGCCGCGCTCGAACGGCTGCCGGTCGTCGCCCGGCGGCGGCGCACGCTCGCCAACGCGACCCGCGCCGCGCTGGCACACATCGAAGCGCGCGCACGGCGCGGCACCCAGACCGGCGAGGCGGATGCTGCCGCAGCCTCGGCGCGGCTGGTCCTGTTCGGACCGCCGCGCATCGAGCTGGGGACGCGCGTGCTGCCCGCGTCCGCATGGCGCGCGCAGCGCGCATTCCACGTGCTCATCCTGCTCGCGCTGCGGCCGCGCGGCGCGTCCCGCGATGAGCTGCTCGAGACCTTCTGGCCCGGGCGCCAGCTTGCAGCCGGCCGTCGCAATTTCCATCCCACACTGTCCTACATCCGCAGCGTGTTGCCGCGACACGCCGTACCGCCGCTGCTGCGCGACGCCGAGGTCTACCGCTTGAACACCGAATACCCGCTCGCCTGCGACCTGTGGGAGTTCGAGGCAGAGCTCGACCTGGCGCGACGGGCCAGCGCCGCCGCCGGGCGGCTCGAACACCTGGAGCGGGCGCTCGCGCTCGCCGAGCGACCCGCACTCGAAGGGCTCTACGGTGACTGGGCCGAGGAAGTCCTGCACCGGCAACGCGACCGCATCGAGTCGGCGCGCATCCAGGCGGGGGAACTCCGGCGCGCGAGCGGCGACGTGGCCGGCGCGCTCGATCACTTCCGCCGCGCGGCCGAACTCGACGACCTGAACGAGTCGACTCGCGTCAGCGTGATCGAGTGCCACGTCGCGCTCGGCAACCGCGGCGCGGCGCTTACAGAATACGAACGGCTGCGTGCCGACCTGCGTCGCGCGCTCGGCGTGGACCCGTTGCCCGAGACCGTGGAGGCCGCTCATAAGGCGCTGGGCGGG
>JAYVCN010000354.1:0-3294 GCA_043749875.1 Candidatus Eiseniibacteriota bacterium
CGAGTGCCGCCGGCAGCAGCCCTGCGTAGTAGCGGATCATGGCCAGCGCCTCGGCCGGGTCGCTCGCGCGCGGCAGCAGCGCACGCCACCCCCCGCCGCGCGCCAGCCCCACCACGTAGAGCGCGCCGCACAGCATATAGAGGTAGGCGAGCAGCCAGTGCAGCCGCAGCGCGCTCGCAAGCTGCGCGGGCCCGAGGCTGACACGTTCGTAGAGCCAGTAGCGGGTGTCGCCGCCCGTTGCGAACAGGCCGGCGATGGCCCGGCTCGCGTCCACCAGATAGTCGCCGCGCGCATTGCCGGGTGCGGGCGCGTGATGGAACACCGGCGCGGCCCAGTAGATGGCGAGCCCGGTGACGATCAGTCCCACCAGGAGCGGCACATGTGCCCAGTGCGAAGCGCGCACCAGCACCTGGTGCTTGCTCGCCACGCGCACAGGCTCTGCAGCGCGGGTCAGCCTGGCGGCGCGCGCTGCAGACTTTGCATCCGCCCGGACAGCCTCAGCCGCGGCGCGGGCGGCTGCAGGACCGACCGCTCGTGAAACGCGGCTCGTGGCGGGCGGGGCGGGAGTGAGGTTCGGGCGCATGGCGGACCCCGTGGCTACGGACGCAGCGGGAGGGCGTGACTGTCTGATGGGCTCGATCGCGATGGTGCCTCAAGAATGCCTCAAGTGGCGGCAAGGTTCCCGGGGTATTAGATTGTGGTGGTCGACCCGCCGAACCCCGTGCGGCAAGCGCAAATGGCCCCGCCTGTACCGCCCGTACCCCGGAGAAGCCCCGAACGCCATGTCCTGGCTCAAGCGCGAACGCACCGGCATCAAGCAGGCGGCCAAGCCCGAGCGCACCGAGATGCCCGAGGGCCTGTGGACCAAGTGCGATGGCTGCGGCGAGGCGTTGTTCCAGACCGTGCTCGAGGAGAATCTGTGGACCTGCCCCAACTGCGGGCACCACTTCCGGGTCGGCGCGCGCACCTACAAGGACTACCTGGTGGACGAGGGCTCGTTCCACGAGCGCCACGCGAATCTCGTGGCCGGCGACCCGCTCGAGTTCCGCGACGCCAAGATGCCGTACCCGGAGCGCCTCGCGGCCGCGCAGAAGGACACGGGTGAGAAGGACGCCGTCATCTGTGGCGTGGCGACCGTGGGCGGCATCCCGGTGAGTGTTGCGATCATGAACTTCTTCTTCATGGGTGGCAGCATGGGCTCGGTCGTGGGCGAAAAGGTGGCGCGCACGATCGAGACGGCCATGGACGAACGTCGCGCCTGCGTCGTGGTGTCCGCCACCGGCGGTGCGCGCATGCAGGAGGGCATCCTGTCGCTCATGCAGATGGCCAAGACCAGCGTATTGCTGTCGCAGCTGCGCACGGCCCGCGTCCCGTTCGTGTCCGTGCTCACCGACCCCAGCACCGCCGGCGTGCTCGCCTCGTATGCGTCGCTCGGCGACGTGATCGTGGCCGAGCCCAAGGCGCTGGTGGGTTTCGCCGGCGCGCGCGTCATTCGCCAGACCATCGGCGAGGACCTGCCCGAGGGTTTCCAGCGCGCCGAGTTCGTGCTGGAGAAGGGCTTCGTGGACCGCATCATCCATCGCAAGCAGATGCGCGATGAACTCGGGCAACTGCTGCGATTCTTCTGGCATTCCACCCGCGGCTTCGCTCCCGAGGGTGGCCGGTCGCCGCACCAGTACGACCCGAACGCTCCCCGTTCGGCTTGAGCGGAACGACAACGGCTCCGTGACGCAGGAACTTCAACGACGCCTCGAGGGCCTGTGGGGACTCGAGCGACGTCAGATGAAACTGGGTCTGGACGGCACGCGCGAGCTGCTGGCCGGGCTCGGGCATCCGGAATCGCGCTTCGCCTCGGTGCACGTCGCGGGCACGAACGGCAAGGGCAGCGTGTGCGCGCTGGTGGAGCGCGTGCTGCGCGCCGCGGGGCAGCGCACCGGGCTCTACACCTCGCCGCACCTGGTGGATTTCCGCGAGCGCATTCGCGTGAACGGCCGCTGGCCGAGCGAAGCGGCACTGGGTGAGCGGCTCGACGTCATCGAGGCCCTGCCAGCTGGCGCCGGCGAAGCCTTGCCAGCCGGCGGCGGCGAGGCGCAGCCGGGCGCGAGGGGCCATACGTTCTTCGAGGTGGCCACCGCGCTCGCGTTCGACCACTTCGCGCGCGAACGTGTGGATTGGGCTGTGGTTGAGGTCGGACTGGGCGGTCGGCTCGATACCACCAACGTGCTGAACCCGGTGGTATGCGCCATCACCTCGATCGGCCTCGACCACGCGGAGTACCTCGGCGACACGATCGTGTCCGTGGCGTTCGAGAAGGCGGGCATCCTGAAGCCCGGCGTGCCGGCCGTGACCGGCGTGGACCACGACGTGGCGGCCTCGGTCATCGCGCGGCGTGCGGCCGAGGTGGGCTGTCCGCTGCGCGTGGCGCGCGACCTGGCGGACGTGCAGGTGACGCAGCAGGGCGAATGGGGCACGCGGCTGGCGGTCGAATGCGCGCCGTGGGGGCGATTCCAGCTGCAGATGCGGCTGCACGGCGGGCACCAGCGCGACAACGCGCGCACGGCGCTGGCCGTGCTGTCGCAGCTCGCGATGCTGGGCATGAAGCTGGAGCTGTCGGCGCTGCGCGAGGGCTTCGCCGAGGCGCGCTGGCCGGGGCGACTCGAGGCGTGTCCGTACTTGCCGCGGCTGTGGTGGGATGGTGCGCACAATGTCGAGGGCATGCGCCGGTTGTGCCTGGCGTGGTCGGACGATCTCGGGTTCCCGCCGCCGGCGGCGGTGGTGTTTGCGGCGGGGCGTGATAAGGATGCACGGGCGATGCTCTCGCGATTGCATGCGCTGGCGCCTGGGGCGGCATTGTTCGTGACGAGAACTCGGAACGAGAGGGCGTTGACGGCGGACGAGTTGCTGGGTGTTGCTTCGGCGGTGGGAGCGACTGCTCTGGCGTCTGCGTCCGTGCGTGACGCTGTCGGGGCTGGTCTGGCTGCTGCTGGCGGTGGGCGGGTGCTGCTGTGTGGGTCGTTGTTTGCTGTTGGCGAGGCTATGGAGGCTTTCGGTGGAGCTCCAGGGGAGGTTTCCTGAATAGCTCGTTAAACGGCATTTGCTCTCCCGGGCGCCGTTCGGGGGCCTTCGAATCAGGAGGACGCTCGTCGCCGCCTTCCTGGCGGCTCCTCGCTCGGCTGTCGGCATCCCTTCGCCATCCATGGCTACGGGACGCCGCCAGACGCCTCCAGATTCGAAGGCCCCCGAACGGCTTCTGTGTGTTCCTGTTCGCTGCGCTGTTGACGTTGACCTCCTGTG
>JAYVCN010000355.1:0-3058 GCA_043749875.1 Candidatus Eiseniibacteriota bacterium
AGATCGCCACGCCGATGATGTTCGAGGGCCGGGTCATCGGCGTCTTCAACCTGGAGAGCGACTCCCTCGACGTCTACCACGACGGGCATCTCGAACTGCTCGGCGCGTTCGCCGCCCAGGCTGCCATGGCGGTGGAGCGCGCGCGCACCGCCCGCGAGCGCGTCGAGCGCCGCCGGCTGGAAAAGGAGCTGGCCATCGCGCGCGACATCCAGCGCTCGTTCCTGCCCGCCTCGGCGCCGCGCATCGCGGGCTTCGACCTCGCCGGCACGTCGATCTCGCACGACGAGGTGGGGGGCGACTACTACGACTTCATCGCCGTCAGCGACACGCGCCTCGGGCTGGCCATCGCCGACGTCTCGGGCAAGGGCATCCCGGCGGCGCTGCTCATGGCGGGCTTTCGCATGGCACTGCTCGCCGAGATCCGCAACGAGTTCGCGATCCGGGCGGTGATGCGCAAGGTCAACCAACTGCTGCACGAGAGCACCGAGCGCGATCGCTTCGTCACCGCGTTCTATGGTGTGCTCGACTGGCGCAACGGCGCGCTCATCTTCTCCAACGCCGGCCACAATCCACCGCTGCTGCTGCGCGCCGACGGCACCACCGAGGAGCTGAGCGAGGGTGGCGTGGCGCTGGGCGTGCTCGAGGACACCCTCTACGAGGAGCGTCCGCTCGCGCTTGGGCACGGTGACGTGCTGGTGATGTACACCGACGGCGTGTCCGAGGCCGAGAACGAGCACGGCGAGCAGTTTGGACCCGGTCGCATCGAGAGCCTGGTGCGCTCGCACCCGGAGCACAGCGCGCGCGAGCTGACGCAGGACATCGTGGCCGCGGTGCTGGACTGGGCGGGCGAGCGCGGGCTCGACGACGACCTGACGCTGCTCGTCATGCGCAAGTTGCCACTCGGCGCGTGAGCAACGCCGGGCCCCGCGAGCGGCCGGCCTCCGAGCACGACTTCCGCCGGCTGTGGATCGCGCAGGGCGTGTCCACGTTCGGCTCACTCATCACGCGCGCCGCGCTGCCGTTCACGGCCGCGCTGGTGCTGCACGCGAGCGCAGCCCAGATGGCGATGCTCGCGGGCGCGAACCTGCTGGCTGCGCTGCTCGTGGCGCCACTCGCAGGCCCGTGGCTCGATCGCCGCCGGCGCCGTCCCGTCATGCTGGCGTGCGATCTCGTGCGCGCGCTGTTGCTCGCCTCGATTCCGTTCGCGGCGCTCGCCGGGCAGCTGAGCTTCGGCCTGTTGCTCGCGGTGCAGGCACTCGAGGGCGCGTTCACCACCGTGTTCGACGTGGCGCAGCGCAGCTGGTTGCCGGAACTCGTGGGCGAGCAGCGACTGGTGCGCGCCAACGCGCGGCTCGCGACCACGAACTCGGTGGCGGAGATGGGTTCGTTCGGCGTCGCGGGTTGGCTGGTGCAGTGGCTGGGCGGCCCCACGGCCATCGCGTTCGATGCGCTGAGTTACCTCGGCTCCGCACTCGCGCTCGTCGGCATTCGCGCACCGGAGCAGGCTTTTTCAGCGTCGCCAGCGCTGACGCACGGGCGGGAGCCGGCGCGCGGGGCCGAGACGGGGCGCAGGCCGGCGCCTTTCCGCGGTCTCGCGGCGTGGGCGGCCGATGCGCGCGATGGGCTGCGCCTGGCGTTCGCCGATCCCGCCCTGCGCGCGCTCGCGGCGGTCGAAGCCGTGCTGTTCACGGCGTTCGGGATGTTCATGGCGTGCTACACGCTGTTCGCGGTGCGCGAGCTGGCGTTGCCCACCGGGCCGCTCGGCATGGTGTATGGCCTGGGCGGCGTGGGTTCGCTCGTCGCGGCGCTCGCGGCCCCGCGCCTCGCCACGCGCTTCGGCGTTCGCGCCTGCATGTTCGCCGGGCTGAGCCTCGGCGCCGTGGGCCTGGCGCTCGCGGTGCTGGCCCCGCGCAGGGTGCCCGCGGCGGCGATCGCGCTGCTCGCGGCGCAACAGCTGGTGGGGGACGGCGGCTGGACGCTGTTCCTCGTGCACGCCGAGAGCGTGCGCATGCAGCTCGCGCCGGTGGGCGCGCGGGCGCGCGTGGCGGCGGGCGCCAGTGCACTGACCGTGATCGCCCGGCTCGTGGGCGCTGCAGTGGCGGCCGGACTCGCGGGGCGCTTCGGGGCGCGCGGCGCTCTCGCAGTGGGCGCGGGGGTGGTGGCGCTGGCGATCCCGCTTTGTCTCGGTCGGACGCTCGCGCGAGGTATCACGCGAGCTTCAAGTACTACATGAACTCCGGAATCCTTGACCCCTCTGGGGACGTCCGATAGTCTGCGTCCCTGACCTTGAACCGCGAGGGATCGCCCGTGCCGAACGCCACTGGCCGCATCCTCTCCGGCATGCGTCCCACGGGCCGGCTGCACCTCGGCAACTACGTGGGCGCGCTGGAGAACTGGGTCCGCCTTCAGGATTCGGGCTGGACCAACTTCCACATGGTGGCAGACTGGCACATGTTGACCACCGGCTACGAGGACACGTCGCACCTCCAGAGCCACACCTGGGAGATGGTCCTCGACTGGCTCGCCGCGGGTCTCGACCCGGACAAGAGCGTGATCTTCGTCCAGTCGGCGGTCAAGGAGCACGCCGAGCTGCACCTGCTGCTGTCGATGCTGGTGTCCAAGGCGCGCCTCGAGCGCATCCCCACGCTCAAAGAGCAGATCCGCGACCTCGGCATGGACGAGCAGACGATTTCATATGGCCACCTGGGCTACTCGGTCCTACAAGCGGCGGACATCCTGCTTTACCGGGCAACGCACGTGCCAGTGGGCGAGGACCAGGTGCCGCACGTGGAGCTGACGCGCGAGATCGCGCGCCGCTTCAACTTCGTTTATTGCAGCGATCGCGCGCCGGTGTTCCCCGAGCCGGAACCTCAAGTCACGGCGTTCGCGCGCCTGCGCGGGCTCGACGGCAAGCGCATGTCGAAGAGCCTCGGCAACACCATCCTCCTGTCCGAGGAGCCGGCCGAGCTGGAGCAGAAAGTGATGCAGGCCTACACCGATCCGAAGAAGCTCAGGAAGGACGACCCGGGGCGGCCGGAGGCCGACGAAAATGATGGCC
>JAYVCN010000356.1:0-3325 GCA_043749875.1 Candidatus Eiseniibacteriota bacterium
CACGCTGCCGTCCGCAGCGGTCGCCGCAGGCGGCGTGCTCGCGGCGCTCGGCGCGGCGCTCAACTCGCCGCTCGGCCGCATGATCGCCGGTCGCGCCTCGACGCAGGTGGCGCGCGGTATCATGGGCGCGTTGCTCGGACCGCCGCCGCGGCGCCGACGCTACTAGTGCCACGTTGAAGCGCTACGCGTTCCCGCTCGGCGTGCTCGCCAGCGCCGTGGCCGCATGTCTCACGCACGCGGGCTCGCTCGGCGCGCCGTTCTTCGCCGACGACTGGCTGTTCCTGGACCAGGTGCGATTTCGCTCGCTCTTGCACGTCCTGGCATCGCCCGACCCGCTCGGCAACTACTTCCGTCCACTCGGCCGCCAGTTGTGGTTCTGGGTCATCGCGCGCTTGGGCGGTGAATCCGCACTCGTGTTCCACGGCGCGAACCTCGCCTGCCTCGTGGCCGCGGTGGTGCTGCTGGCGCTGCTCGCGCGCCGCGTGGCGGGACCGTTCGCGGGCGTCGTGGCGGCCGCGTTCCTTGCGGTGCACTACGCCGCCGACGTGCCGGTGCTGTGGGTCTCGGGGAGCCAGGAGCTATTGTCGCTGACACTTGCGCTGGCGGCGCTCACCCTTTACGTGAACGGCCGGCGAGCCGGCTCGGCGGTGCTGATGTTGCTGGCGCTGCTCGCGAAGGAGGCGGTCGTGCTGGCGCCGCTCGCAGCCATCGCGCTCGACGACACACCGGGTGGCTGGCGCGTGCGGGTGCGCCGCGCGTGGCCGTTGGGACTGTCAGTGGCCGCATGGTTGGGATTGGCGGCGTGGGCCATGGCGCGGCGCGGCGCGCCCGGTGCGGGCGTGGCGCTCACGCCACTCGGACCGTTCGTGGCGCCGCTGCTGCTGGTGCGCGTGGCGCTCGGGCTCGAGTGGCAGACAGGCGCGCTGCCACTCACACGCTTCACCGATCCCGGGTGGGCCAGCTTGCTCGCCGTGCTCGTCGCGGGAGCGGCGGTGTGGTTCTCGGCACTTAAGCCTGCGGCGCGGCCGGCGGCCAAGCCAACGGCCAGGTCCTCGGCGCGGCCCGCGCGTGGCGCGCGCCGTACTGCCGTGCCGACATCGCCCGTGCCGCTCACGTCGTCGGGCGCGATCGCGCCGACGAGCGTGCGCCCGCGCGATCCCGCGCACGCGGTACGCGCCGGGCTGGTGTGGGCGCTGGCCGGCGCGCTGCCCGTGGCCGCGGTGGCACCGGTGTGGAGCGCCTATTACTTCCTGTTCGCCGTCGCCGGGGTCGGGCTTACGCTCGGCGCCCTGGTGACGAAGCTCCGCTGGCGCGGGCCGGCCACTGCGGTGCTGCTCGTCGCGACGGGATTCGCGTCCACGCAGGCGCGCGGCCTCGAGGAGTTCGCCACCGCGCCGGCGTCGTGGAGCGGGCAATCGCACGTGAACCGCTTCTACCTCCAGCGCGGCATGCGCGTGATCTCGCGGTGCGTGGCGGACCTGCGCCGCCAGTTGCCCCGGCCAGCGGCGCGCACGACGTTTTTCTTCGCCGGCCTGCCGTCGTTCGCGGCGTTCCAGGTCGCAGACGGACCGCTCGTGCGCGGCGTGTATCGCGATTCAACGCTGCGTGGCTACTACCTGTCGCAGTTCACGCGCGACAAGATGTCGCGCGGGCCGTGGCGCGTGTTCTTCTTCGACCAGACAAGCGGGCGCCTGGTCGACCGCACGCACGAGCGCGGCGTGTTCATGAGCACCGCGCTCGGGCAGATCATGAATGGCCGGCTCGACATCGCCGAGGCCGCGCTCGAAGCGGCGCGTGAGAATGGCGAGAACGACCTCGGGCGCGCCTACCTCGCAGGCCTCGTGGCGCTGGACCTGGGGGACCGCGAGCGCGCGCGCACGTTGTTCGGGGAGGCGCACGAAGTTGCGGGCGGCGACGGCGTCGCGGCGCTGCGCCGGGCCCGCGCGCAACTGGCTCAACGCGACTCGCTCGGCGCGCTGCTGAGCGTGCAGCAGGGGTTGCGCGAGGACATCTTCGATCCCGAGCTGCACGCGTTGTCCGCAGATCTCATGCTCGGGAACGTGCAGTACGCGGTCGAAGGGGAGGTCGAGGCCTACGCTGCACGCGTGCTGGCGCCCGAGTCGGCTGTGGCATGGCGGCGCTGGGCGCTCGTGCTCGCGCTGGAGAATCGGCAGGCGGAGTCCATCGCCGCGCTCGATCGTTACTTCAAGCTCGCGCCCACGGCGGCGAGCCGCGACCGTGACGCCATCCGTTTGCGCGCGATCGAGGTGCGCATGCTGCCGGGCGGCGACATCGCGCAACGCGCAATGAAAAAGGAGCTGACACGCTGAATCGTGGCGACTGCGTGATGGCCCGCGGTGCAGTTGACGCGTTCTCGCCGGGTGGTGTACACCCTTTCGTCCCAAAGGTTTCGGTGGGGCTGTAGCTCAGTTGGGAGAGCGCTTGCATGGCATGCAAGAGGTCGACGGTTCGATCCCGTTCAGCTCCACCATCTCGCATCGTCGCCGGCAGTCAGGCAGCGCGCCACGCGCACTCGCGCGCCGTGGCGGTCGATCCACCCGGGAGGCCCCTGTGATGGTGTTCGTGCTCATCGTGCTGGCGGCGGCTTCGCGCCTGCTGCCCCATCCGCCGAACTTCGCCCCGGTCGCCGCCATCGGCCTGTTCGCGGGCGCGTTCTGCGGCCGCCGCGTCGGCTGGCTGGTGCCGTTCGTGGCGCTGCTGGCCTCGGATCTGGTGCTGGGTTTCTACCTCCCGGTTGCCATGTTCTGGAACTACCTGGCGTTCGGCGCTTGTCTACTGCTCGGCTCCGGCTTGCTCGAAAAACACCGCACGTTGGGCCGCGTCGCCGGCGCGGTGCTGGCGAGCGCGCTGGCGTTCTTCGTGCTGTCGAACTTCGGCATGTGGGCGAGCGGTTACTACCCGCGCACGTGGGCGGGGCTAGTCGCGTGCTATGTCGCAGCGCTGCCGTTCTTCCGCAACACGCTCGCCTCGGACGTGCTCTACAGCGCGGCGCTGTTCGGCGGGTACGCGTTGCTCGCGCGCTGGTTCGTGCGCCCGCGCGCGCAGACGGTGCGCATCTGAGCGCTGGCAACTCCAGCCGGCCCTGACGGGGCACGCCGCCGGGGCCGATTGCTTTCTGGGGCAGCGCTCACGTCCGCCGTGCTGTCGGCAGCGCTGCTGCGACCGGCTTCCAGCAGCACGGCGCGCGTCTCGGGTGCCAGCCAGTCCACCTCGCCCGGCTGCCGGGCGATGACGCGTCCGCGCGCATCGAGCAGCCACGTGTACGGGATGCTCGGGCAGGGGAGTGCCGCCTGCAGCGCCCGGC
>JAYVCN010000357.1:0-2779 GCA_043749875.1 Candidatus Eiseniibacteriota bacterium
CTGCCAAGGCCCGAAGCGTTCCGGCAGGTCACGCCAAGGAGCGCCACTGCGCAGCACCCAGAACATCGCTCTCAGAATCTGGCGGGGCCAGCGGGGGCATCCGCTCGCTGCCTTCGGCGGCAAGGGTTCAGTTATCGCCGTTGTTCATCCGTGAGCTCTTCTCGGCGCGTTAGCCCAACTTCGCCAGTTCGAGCGACCGGTTCTCGGTATTGCAACGATTTAGCGCCCCGGGTTGGCACTACATCTTGAGGCCCTGTGCCGGGGCTCGGAGGCGTTGGGGGAGTTCCAGGCCGAGCCGGTCGAGCAGCAGTGCCTGAGCTCGGTCCGGTCTCACGACGCAGCGGAGGCGGAGTTCGCGCCCCGATCCGTCGGCCAGTGGCAGCACGACATCCGAGCTGTGGATGCGGCCCAGTTCGTCCAGGATCGTGCGCGGGCTGCGCCCGAGTCCGGCGCGGTGCTGCCACTGTTCGAGGGTCTTCCACAGCACGTAGGCGAGGAAGCACACGAGGATGTGGGCCTGCACCCGTTCCTCCTTCTGATGCCAGACGGGTCGCAGCGACAACTCGCTCTTGTGGATGCGGAACGCGGCCTCCGCCTCGGTGAGCTGGATGTAGGTCTGCCACAGCGACTCGGGGGTCCAGTCGGCGACGTTGGTGCGTAGCACGTAGGCGCCCTCGCTGTGCTTGGCCCAGTCGTCCCACTCGCTCTTGACCGACCACTCGAGCCGCAGCCCCGAGGCCACGGTGGCGTCCTCGTGCACGTGGATCAGATAGCGCGCCGCGGCGCGCGAGTTGCGCTGCAGCAGGCGACCCAGCTGCCGCTCGATAGGACCGCGCTCGAGCGGCTTGCGGGCCTGCGCGAGTCGCCGTCCCAGGCTCGCGAGTCCCGCCTCGATCTGCGCCACGAAGCGGCCGTGCATCGCTTGTTCCTTCGCCCGGCGTTCCTGCGAACGGCACAGCAGGAACGTCTCCGCGCCGTCCGGCCCGGCGCACAGCTTCACCTCCACGCCATCGCGCACCGTGTGCCAGTCGCGCGCCTCCTTGAGCTCCCGGCTCCAGTGGCGCGTCTCGCTGCGCGAGGCCCCGATCAGGTAACGCCGACCGCTCGCCTTGAGCCACGCCAGGTTCGCCGCACTCGCCATGCCGCGGTCCATCACCCACACGCGCTGCGCCAGACCGAAGCGCTTCTCCATCGTCGCGACGATGTCCTCGACCGTCGTCACGTCCACCTGGTTGCCGGCGAACACCTCGTAGCCCAGCGGCATCCCCTCGCGCGTCACCACCAGCGCGATGCACACCTGCTTGCAGTCCGGTCGGTGATCGCGACTGTGCCCGCGCTGCGCCTGTGCGTTCCCTGCCGCCTGGCCCTCGAAGTACGTGCTCGTCACGTCGTACAACAGCAGGTCGTACTCCAGCGCGAACAACTCCCCCAGCCGCGTCTTCAGGTGCTTCTCGATCGCCACCTTGTGCGGCAGCAGACGATCCAGCGCGCGGTACAGCCGCTATTCGTTCACCGCCTCGCTCGGCAACCCGAGCAGATCCTCCAGCGCCGTGCGCCGGTACCAGTCCTCGGCGATGTGCAACTCGCTCGACGGCTCGCACAACCGCGCCATCACCAGCACCGCCGCCATCACCGACCACGACACCGCCTCGCGCCCCGGCGGCAGCAGCCCCGCGCACACCGTGTCCTGACGCAGCGCGCGCCACAGCGTCCAGCCCAGCCACACGTCCCCGAAGGCCCGGCTGCGTTCCAGCCGCACCTCCTGCAGCCGCACCGGCACTGGCGGTGCGTCCGCCTCGGTGTCCGCCTCGAACAGCTCCCGCTGCTCGCTGCCCCCGCGCATCGTCCGCGCCAGCGCCTGCGCCTTCGCGCGACCCTCGGCATCCAGTTCGCCCAACTGCGCGACCGTCTCCTGCACCACGCGGCCGCCCCGGCGCACCGAGCGCACCAGGCGCCAGTACGTGTGCGTCTTGCCGTCCTTGCGGATCCGCGAATGCCGCAGATACATGACGCGTCCCTCCGCTGCGGTTATCCCGCATCGCAAGCACGCGCCGCAAGGGGGTAGGTTGGCACTACACGGCAGTTCGCGCGTGCCGGCACACGCTCGCAATCACTTGCCGGCGTGCACCCCTCGAAAACAGCTCGAGGCGTCGACCAACTGGCGAAGTTGGGTTAGTCGTCCCCTCCCAGCCTCGCCGGTTCAGAAACCGCCACGCCGCTGGTCGTTCTCACCCACTTACGGCATTGGCCAGTTTCGATCGAATCAACAAGAGTCAAAGACCACTCTCGCGGACCAGCGTGGTCTCCGTTGACAACGGGTCACTCCAAATTACCGGTAGAGTGCCTTGACCACACCCCACGTGGCGTTCTTGGTCGGCGTCGCCGCAGGGCAACCGGCCGCCGTCCCCACGACCGGAGAGCCGCCGCCCTGCCAGGTGCAGTAGTTGCTATCGGTGCCGTTGGTCGGGCCCGTGATAATGCGATTGTTGGCCGGGAGATTCGTCATACATTCGAGTGAGTTGAAGACGATGCACACACCCGTCTGGCAACCGGTGCAGCTGCCCGGGCCAACGGTCTTCCTGTTGTCGACAATCAGGGTAAATACGAGGTACTCCTGGGCCGGGAGCAGATCCGCGGCGTCCAAGCGATTTACCACCCCCCCCCCCCGTATGCGGGTGGTATTGGGGCCACGTAAGCCGGTCTGGTACCCCCAAGTGAGGATTGACAAACCGGACGACCAGTCCAGACAATTGGTGCCGGGGAGAGAGTTGCCACGGAG
>JAYVCN010000358.1:0-2686 GCA_043749875.1 Candidatus Eiseniibacteriota bacterium
GCTTCTTGAGCATGCAGGCATTCCGCGCTGCACGAGTAGTCATCGACATCGGTCTCCACGCCGGGCGGGTGGTACCTCAGGGCCATGCGCATGCCGGTACGCCCTGGACCTTCCAGGTTGCAGTGGAGTTCCTCGAGCACGCTGGCGGCCTGACCCGACCGGAGGCGATCGACGAAGTGCTCCGCTACCTGTCGTGGCCCTCACAGGCAATCGGCTACAAGCTCGGCGAACGCGCCTGGCTCGCGGCGCGGGATCAGGCCAAGAACAACGCCGGCGCCGCGTGGGACCGCCGCGCCTGGCACTCCCGGGCCCTCGCGCTCGGTCCGATGTCGCTCGACCGTCTCAGTACCGAGCTTGCGCACCTCGGCGACGCGCGTCCCTGACGGCCTCCATCGCAGGGCCGTCATCGTCCGGGATCGGCCCGTCGACGTGGGCCGGGACACGGTCACGAAGCTCCCACGTCGAGAGCACGCAGCGCGCATATTGCCCTGATGGCGCACCAACGCAAGCACGATCCCGCGCTCAGAACCGCGGATACTCGGGTGATCGCAGACGGTGCGCGAGATCGGCAGCTATGGGCCGGAAGGCAGTGCCGAGGCAAGTACGGACTGGATTGTCTTCTCCGCGGCGGTCAGATCCGGTCCGCGCAGACAGGCGCGCACGATGTACTCATTCCCGCTCGGGTTGGGAATCCGAACATTGATGGTCTCATTACCGCCGCACGTGCCCGGCTTGTCAGCCGAGAACACCGCGGCGCGACCAGCGATCGAAATGTTCGGCGCTGGGGCAGCCGGGTCGGGACCTCCCGCCCCGAAACCGGACAGGACTCCAAGGCTGACCACCACCCCTCCCGCCGGGAGTGGGTTGAATGACGAAAAGCCGCAACCGGGCGAGCACGCTGGCCCGAGTGGAATGTTGGCGTAGAACCCAGAGACCGCCTCGCCGGTGCTGGCGAAACCATCAGTGCGGAATCGCAGCTCCGCTGGGATCGTCAAGGTCAGCCCCTGGACCGACACCGTCCGAGAAAATGATGTGGCAGTCGATGTCGTGTCCGTCGGCTGACTCGTCGCCGACGTGGTGGTGTCAATCACAGCCCTCGTGGAACAGGAGGCACCGACGCCGCAGTGTTCGCGGTCGGCCTCGTCGTTCGAGCACGCGGTCGCCGTCACGATCAGAACCAGCGCTGCGAACATCCTGACGAGTCTCCGCACCGGCGCATAGTGCCCGCTCCGGCGCGACAACGCAAGGGCCTCGGCCGACGCAAAACAACGAGCGCCGAGCGGCAGCTATGCGCTCGCCACAGGTCCAGGTCGGGGTGTGATCCGGGACCAGATACTCTCTGCCGATGACCAACAACCTCCGCGTCTACACCAAAGCGCTGTATGGCTTTGATCACGTGGTGCGCTCGATGCCTGGTGCCGCATGGTCGAGTCCATCGCCATGTGAGGGGTGGACCGCGCGGGACGTGCTCGGTCATGTGATCGCCGTCCAGAGCTATGTCGAATCGCTGGCCCGCGGCATCGAGCCGACGCTCAACCCATACGGCATGCCCGGCGAGCTTGTGGGAAGCGATCCACTGCGGGCCTGGGCTGCAGCACGGGAATCGGTGCTTGAGGCGGTCGACGCACCCGGCGTGCTCGACAACACCGTGCAAACGTTTCGAGCCGAGGAGACGATTGACAACTTCCTCGCATGGAACGTCGTCGACACGCTGGCACACACATGGGACCTGGCACGGGCTGGCGATGTCGACGATCACCTCGACGACGACCTGGTCGCACACGCGACTGCGCAAGCACAACCCGTGATCGAAGCGATGCGCCAACCGCCATTCTTCAGCGCTGACCTGATCGTCACGGACGACCCATCACCGACGGTTCAGTTTCTCGCAATGCTGGGTCGACGAACCACTTGACCGACGCACACTCGCCACGCCGATCGGCAGATCTGGGCGGGTTGCTTGGGCGCGTGAGCGTCGGGACCTTGGTACCCCGGGCGCGGCTAACCGGCTTGCGGCCCTCCGCCAAGGCGGTTCCCCGACCCGCTGGTTCCATGCCAAGTGACAAAGCTTGAGATGGGCTCACGCGGCATGCTCATGCGGTTGAGGTCCGAGGAGCGATCGGGCACGCCCATCGACATGCCGCAGGCCACCGTTTCTCCATCGGGAAGGCCGAGCACGGCGCGGATCACCGGCTCGTAGCGCACGAACGACACCTGAGCGATCGTGGCGAGCCCTCGCGCGTGGGTTGCGATCATGAAGTTCTGGATGAAGAGTCCGAGATCCAGCCAGCTGTGGTGCGTCAGTGATGAGTCGAGTGTGAAGATGAGCCCGACCGGCGCATCAAAGAATGCGTAGTTTCGGGCGGTCTGTTGATGACGTGCCGTGGCGTCGTTGGGATCGATGCCGATTGTCGCGTAGTAGCGGGCGAAGAAGTCCCCCTGCCGCGCTCGCACTTCCTGCGGTGCGGCGCGGGGGATCGCCGCGTGCGCGGAACCCGTCGCCGCCTCGTGCGCCTGCGTGAGAGCAGCACTCAGCTCGCGCTTGGCGTCGCCGAGGAGGACGTGGACACGCCAGGGTTGGGTGTTGAAGGTACTCGGGGCATGACGGGCAACGTCGAGCAGGTCTATCACCGTCTCGATCGGCACCTCGTCCACCTCGAACGCGCGCACCGTCCGGCGCGAGCGC
>JAYVCN010000359.1:0-5413 GCA_043749875.1 Candidatus Eiseniibacteriota bacterium
ATCCAGCGGTTCAAAGGCGCGCACAAGGTCGAGGCCTACATCGGACTCGTTCCGAGCGAGTTCAGCTCGGGCGAACGCCAGCAACGCGGATCCATCACCAAGACCGGCAACACCCGATTGCGGTGGCTGCTGGTCGAGGCAGCGTGGTCGATCCTGCGATCGCGACACTCGCGCACGGAGGAACTGCGGCAGTGGACCCAGCGCATTGCCCTGCGCCGCGGTCAGCGCATCGCAGTCGTGGCTCTCGCCCGGCGGCTGGCCGGAATCCTGTTCGCGATGTGGCGCGACGAGACCGAGTTCGGCTGCAAGGCAGAGCGACGGGCAAAGAAGGAGGCCGCCGTCGCGTGACACAAGCTCAAGACCATACCTTGGTGACGTTCACAATCGAGGGGCGGATGAGCGCGTAGTTTCCTATGGCTGCTGTCGAGGCCGTTTATTAGATGGCGCCTCCGCCCCATCGCACGATCCTCTTGCGCCGACGGCCTGCGGGCCGTCACTGAAGAGCGCGGACAGAAGGGTGAGGAACCTCGCCGAGGACAACGACAACCAGGACCTGCAGCAGGGGGCTCATGGAAACCACCGACTCGAGAACCACGACTTCACAAATCACGCTTGACCGGGGCGGCCGCTTCACAGAAGGAAACCGCTGCTCTATCCGTCTGAGCTACGGGGCCACGGGGCGGCACACTGTTGCATCGCATCAGTTTGCGCAAGTCAGCTCTGGCACTTTCTCAGCTGCACGCGCGAGTGGTGGCTACGGTGTTGGCTACGGTCTGGAGCCGTACCGCGAGCTAGAACTGCCGACCTTTCGGTCCACATCGCCGGTCCTTCACGTTGAAGATCCCTCCGTACTGATTGAACTCGCTTGGCCCGCGAATTCTGAGCGCTAGGAAGTGAACTCCCGAGTACTGCGCGGCGTTCGCCTTCATGCACTCAACTGTCGCGCGAATCAGCGAGTCATCCGGCCACGAACTCTTAGGCGGAAGGAATCCCGGCAGCTTCGTCTCTGACACCGAGTGAGCCCGCCGCACGTCGAGAACGACCACAATCGTATCGCTACGGTTGGGCCAAGACCTCAGCCCATCGACAGACGCTGTCAGACCGGTCATGAACGCTGAGTTCTCTTGGAACGATCTTCCCTCCTTCTCGTGCCAGACTCGGTTGGGCCAGCACGTCATTTCGACTTCCTTTCCTTGCTCGTAGTAGCCGGTGTACGTCACCGCGCTGACCCCGATACCGTCTTGCAGGAGAAACGGCTGATAAACTTGGAATGCCCACGGTTCGGACCCGAGTGAGTTGCCGGCCCCGAGTGCCAGTAACGCTACTGCGATCAGACACGAGACCAGGACCTTCATCGATCTCCCTCCGCCCCGTACGAGAGCCTTGCTGCCTCTCTCATCACCGCCTCGTCCGACAGCCTTGCGTACCGCTGCGTTGTCGTGATGCTCGCGTGTCCCAGCACCTGTTGCAGCGCGGCCAGCGAGCCACCCCGCTCCAGCCACTGACACGCGAACGTGTGTCGCATACGATGGACGTGGAAGTCCTCGATGCCCGTCAACCGGCGCACCCGGGTCTGGGCTTGCCCCGATTCCATAGACAGTCAGCTTGCGCTGCTTGAGTCCGCAGGCCCAGGCCTATTTCCCTGGCGACCGCACCGACGACGACGTCGAGTCCACCCACAAGATTGCGTCGTTATCGCCGCCTGGGGGCATTGGGGGACGGGAAGCGAACGGGTGTCAGGTCCACTGCGCTCCAGCGATTGCCATTGAAATGAACAATCGCACCTTCGTAGCCCACAGCGTACACGTCGCTCGGGCCGCTGCCCCACACGCCCTGCAAGTCCTGCGGGGTCCCGCTGGTCTGTGTGGTCCAGGTATTGCCGTCGAAGTGCAGGATCGTCCCGCCATAGCCGACCACGAACACATTGTTCGACGAGCTACCCCAGACCCCGGTGAGAATTCCACCGTTCCCACCGCTCTTCAGCTGAACCCACTGTGAGCCGTCGTAGTGCCAGACGCCGCTGCCGACCGCGAACACGTCGGTGCCTGACGTTCCCCAGACGCCACCGAAAAAGTGATGCACGTCGAGCTGTTGGCTCCACTTGGCTCCATCGTAGTGCACGATGCCCTCGCCAACCGCAAACACATCGCGCCCCGAGCTGCCCCAAACGTGTCGCATGCCAAGCGTGTCGACCTGCGTCGTCCACTGGGCGCCGTCGAAGTGCATGATTGCGCCGAGGCTATAAAGCCGGCCGTTGCCCACCGCGAACACGTCGCTGGCGGAGTTCGCCCACAGGCCGAACAGCTCCGTGCTCACATGCTGAGTGTCCTCGGTCCACCGCGATCCATCGAACGTACGGCGCGTGAGTGAGCCGATATCGTATGGCTTGAAGCCGACCAGGAACTGCCTGTTCTCGGCGTCGTGCCACATCCCGGTGATGGACGTCTGACCGACGACCTCGCGGGTCCACTGCCGACCGTCATAGTGCATGAGGACGCCCTCCCAGTCTGGAATTCGACCCCCCAGGCCGTAGGCGTACACATCAGTCGCCGAGGTGCCCCAGACCCCGCCGAAGTCGATGGTCGTACGGTAACTGATCACGGGCTCTGTGACTCGGCTGCATCCAGAGAGCAACGTGACGCTCAGCAAGATCGGAATGCACATCGCGCGTGCGCTGGTCCGGGGCATCGGAGACCTCCTGATCGAGAGCGGCGCTCGCCGTGCAGCGCCTCACTCCCCGAATACTTCGCCCCTCAGGCCGGCATGTCAATTAATGATTATCTGCAGCTACGGAGTAGCGTTTCTGAGACGCCCCTCCCCCGTCAGCCCCGCCGCGCGGCCTCGATGGTGGCGATGTCGATCTTCTGCATCGTCATCATTGCCTTGAAGGCACGCTTTGCCTCGGCGCCACCCGCCGCCAACGCATCGGTGAGCGCGCGAGGAGTAATCTGCCAGGAGAGGCCCCACCGGTCCTTGCACCAACCGCACTGACTCTCCTTGCCGCCATTGCCGACGATCGCGTTCCAGTAGCGATCAGTCTCCTCCTGATTGTCGGTAGCGATCTGGAAGGAGACCGCCTCGCTGTGCTTGAACGTCGGGCCGCCATTGAGGCCGAGGCAGGGAATCCCGACGACGGTGAACTCCACCGTCAGTTCATCACCCGCCTTGCCGCCCGGATAGTCACCCGGCGCCTTGTGAACGGCGGTTACTTTGGAATCCGGAAAGGTGGCGGCGTAGAAGCGCGCGGCTTCATGCGCGCTGTTGTCGAACCAGAGACAGATCGTGTTCTTCGGCTTCATGTTCCTGTGCCCCCTGTGGTCGAACTATCCAGTCTTCAAAGGCCCGGCGACCTTCTACGTACTGAAGATGATACCGGACGGGAAGCGTTCGTGCTGACGAGCTCGAATGAGCGTGGCGGGGTTCTCTCCGCACTCTGGCGCCGGAGTTCCAAGTCCCGGACGACCTCGCCATGATGGGCCCTGACTGGTCAGTCCTAAGCTCGCGCGTCGGACTCGCTGCGTTCAGCAAGCAGTGCGTCGAGTTGGGGCATCGCTGCGCGTAGCCCTTCCTCCATGGCCGTTGCCATTTGTTCGATTGCTTCAAGGCTCGAAAACCGCGTGACGTTGGTCATGCGCGATCCCGTCGGCGTGGTCTCGAAGGTGAATGTCATCCCCGCCGGCATGTTCTCGTCCTCGGCGTTATCTTCGCCGTCATGCGCTTCGAAGAAACTAATGGGATCCACCACGGTGAACTTCCAGGAGCCGCTCCACTTCTCTCCATTCGGTCCAGCCATGAAATACTCCGCGCGACCGCCAACTTTGAAATCATGACTTGTGAAGGTGGCAGGCCAGGCGGGCGGACCCCAGAAGCGCTCGAGTTGCCGTGGGTCGGCATAGGCGTCCCACAGGCGTTGTTGCGAAACGGGAAAGTCGCCCACGACGGTGAGGGTGAGCTGTGCGGCGTCCTTGGTGACAGAGGTGATCGGCATCGTCATTTCCCTTTCGGTAGAAGAACCTCGTCGAGCTGCGCCATGCGTTGACGCCAAATGACTTCGAAGTGATCGAGGAGCTCGCCAGCGCGCTGGAGCCGCGCGTGGTTGGTGGAGACCAGTTGCTCGCGGCCGTTTGCACGCTTTTGAACGAGACCCGCGCGCTCGAGCACGGCGACGTGCTTCTGCACGGCGGCGAAGCTCATGTCGTAGCGCGCCGCAAGATCGGACACGGACGACGTCGCCGTGAGCGACCGCGCCAGGATGTCGCGTCGCGTGCCGTCGGCCAGGGCGCGGAAAAGCTGGTTCAGCGCCTCTTCGTTCTCCTTTGGACGTGCAACCATATGGTTGTACGATAACCTCGCCCGATCTCTTGTGCAAGGGGATTTCGCCACCCGGCCGATAACCACCGGGCCTTCCGGACCGGGCCTCCGACGCGCTTGCGCGGGCTCCGGGTGGCGTTCGGTTGCTCCGGGTGCGAGGGTCCACGGCAGCGTCGGCAACGAGAGCGGGGACTCCGGATGACTCATCAGGCGTACATGGACGTGGGCCGCCGAGGGATCGCGCCGTGGATCTGGAGCTGATTCCTCCGCCACCCCCGCCGGGCGATCCCCCGCCGCGCCGCCGCGGCGTGGACTGGGCGCGCATCGGGGTCTGGGCCGGCGTGATTCTATTGATCGGATTCTCCGTGCGCGTGGGGCTAAAGATCCACGGCGAGCGCGTGCGTGCCGAGGCCGTGCGCGATGCGCACCTGGCCGCTCTGCTCGAGAAGGGTGTCCCGAGGTGGCTGCGCGGCGACGAGGACCGCCGGTGGCACGTGTGGGCCGAAGTAGTGGCGAGCTACGCGAGCCGCGGCATGCACCTCCTGTGGAGCCACAACGGCGAGCCGAGTGTGTCCGCGCGTGCGTTCACGAACGCGCTCGCCGATGCTCCGCACGAGGGACTGAACCCGGCCGACTACGGTGAGCGCGCGCTCCGCCAATTGCTCGAGGCCCGCCGGCTCCAAGCGCCGCCCCGCCCGCAGCTCGAAGCCGCGCGCATCGCGGCGCTGGACCTACGGCTCACGGTGGCGTTCATCCGCTACGCACGCGACGTCGCCGAGGGCCGGCTCCCCGCCTCCCGGCTGGACCCCGACTGGGTCGCGCTCCGCGACACGCTCGACGTCCAGGCCGCGCTCTCGCACGTGATCCGTTCGGCGCGCTCCGCCCGCCGCGTGGCCGACTTGGGCCGCACCGATGCCGAGTACCGGGCTCTCCACGGCGCACTCCGCGCGTATCGCGATCTCGAAGCGCGCGGCGGCTGGCCGGAGATCCCGGGCGGTCCGATCCTCCGGCCGGGCATGCGAGACGAACGCTGCCGGGCGCTCCGTGCGCGACTGGCCGCCACGGGCGACCTGCGGCGCGCCTCGGACGATGTACGCTTCGA